>JAWODU010000050.1:0-2815 GCA_046483125.1 Kiritimatiellia bacterium | reverse complement strand
CGAATACAGGCGAGGTCTGTGCCGAAACGGTTGCCACCGAGGACTGGACCGGCGCTTCATCCGACAAAAGCCCTTACCGGCCGCTCTTTGCCTGTGAGAAGCCGCATAAACTCTTGAACCGGATCGTTCAGCGGTGGAAAAGTCACTTGTGAGGATCATTGTTTTAAAAGGTCGCTTATTTTAGGACTAGTCTGGCCGGGCTGTCTCCCTGTCAGATTGAGATCCAGTGGGATGATCAACCCAACGGAAAGGAGGAAAGCCAGGCTGTGGCCATGGCATAAACATATGCGGAACGAAGGCTTCGGGTGATCCGCCCCCGGACGCTTCGCTCCCGGTGACGCTACGATAGGCCCCATATGAATAGGGGGGAAGAGAAGAGAGAAAAAACAAGCCTTGACCGTGTCCACCAAAACCGGGCAACCTCAACAGCCTTGTTGTATACCACCGACGCGCGCAGCGCGGCGGTGGTGTCCATGAGTCACCACTCATCCAACGGTTGGAAGACCTACGCCCTTCCGTGTCCAGACGTTGGAAACGTCACGACGACATAGGCGGCGCGTTCCGCGTAGATTATGCGGCAGATGAAACGGTGTCGGTTCTAACAACGGTCAACAGACACCGCCAGTTTGAATTTTTCGCCGTATGGGCGAGAAATTGGAACGGTTTTGGGAACCTGACGCAGACGACCGGGAGCCGACGACGATTGATTCTGGACGCGCCGACCGCCGAAGACGAAGCTAAGACCGAAGGGTCATCCATTAGAGGAGACGCTGCGGATTGAGGCAACGGGACCAGTTTCAAGGGACTGCGAAGCTTGCCGCCGCAGTACTGGAAGGTTATCAGGAACGAATCGTCGATACGTTGTGCAGTCCGAGTGGTCGGGTAGCGAAAAAGGGGGGGGGATCTTCGCTGGAATGTCCGCCTTCAATATCACCGAGGGCAAGAGCTGCCTCGCCTATATCGTGCGCATGCTCGTAGCGTGTGAACGGAAACTGTGGGAAAGATAGCGGGGCGGGATTGCAAACGCCGTACTCGTACACCTGCTCGTACACGCAAATCTCCCCGGCATAACCGGGGCCAGGCCTACATCTTGACCCACAGATTCTGCGGAAGAGCCACAAAAAAAGAGCCCCGAGGCCGGATGGCTTCGGGGCTCTGGCATGTGCGCCTAAAACTCCTCTTCAAGTTCCAGAGGTTCTTCGATTTCTTCCGCTTCCTCCTCTTCCTCAGGTTCTTCCTCAAGCGGCTCCGCCGCGGCCTGAACCTGCTCGACGGAGTCAATCTTCATGAGGTGTATTATTTTCTTGCCCTTGCGTTCGGTTTCCCTGCCCCGGCCCTTTACGACAACGCGCTCACCCACGCACGCGTCGAGGTCTACGGCAGGGGGCGCTTCTTGGTCGCCCTTTTTCTTTTTCGGCGCCTGTACCTTCGGGAGTCTGACAGAACAGCCGTCTTCAGTTTCGAGGGTATAGGTAACTGCAACCTTACCCTTTTTGTTCTGTTTTTCCGTTTTCCTGAGCACGCCGGTCAGCTCCAACTGCTCAAGCGGCTGTTTCGGTTTTTTCTCCCGCTTCTCCTTCTTCTTCGCGCCGCCTTCCGGATCCTCGAAGTCGTCCCCGGCCAGGACAGCAGTAGTACCGAGGAGCCCGATTACCAGCATGAGAAACGCTGTACGCTTCATACTGATACCTCCGTGTAACCTGCAGACTCGGTTCTTCCGGCAGAAAACCTAACGCCAGACGCCCCTTCGCCACTGTGGCCAGGGATTGGCCGACTGCCGAAGCCGTGCAGGCACGGCGGAAATGTAGCTGTGCGGAAAGAAAAAAGTCAAGTACAGCGAAAAAGAAAGCGGGGGCAAGCCTTGACTAGTGCTTAAGGCAAAGACTGCGCCCGCACCTGGGGCGCCCTCCCTCCGGACAGGATTCGATCGGGATTTTTACGCTCCCAGTACGCGATCTACTTCCTTGAGCTGGTCGATAATCGCAATATTCTGCGGACATTTATCCAGGCAGGCGCCGCATTCCGTGCACGCCGAGGCGCGAAGCCGCGGGCGGCGTTGTGTATCGTCTTCGGCAAATGCTTCGGGCTGGTTGAGGTACCGCTCGCGGGCAACGTCCTGGAGTCCGTAAACCCGGTAGTAATTCATAAGGGTGAAGTTGCGGGGAATGTTGACGCCGTGCGGACACGGCATGCAGTAGTTACAGCCGGTGCAGTACAGTTCGGCGTGCTTCTTCAACCGGTCCAGCGCCTCACTTACGGAATTCCATTCCGCGTCCGAAAGCAGGGAGAGACTGCTGACTGTATCAACGTTCTCATCAACTTCCGAGATTTGACGCATACCGCTCAACGCGCACGTCACGTTCCGGTTGCTCAGCACAAACCGCAGAGCCAGGCCCGGCATCCGCGACTCCTGATCGCCGCCGGGTATCAATGAGCGGATCTCATCGCTGTAGCCCGCCAGGCGCCCTCCTCCTACCGGCCCCATCACAAATACCCCCATGCCGCGCTCCGCGGCGAGCGCGATCGCTTCCTCGTTGGCCCGATCGAGCAGGTTGTACTGAACGAGCATTCCGTCAAACTCGCCCGTCTCGATCAGTTTCATGATGTTCCCGGGCTTATCGTGTGAACTGAACACGCGGTGCCGGATCAGGCCCTCGTCGAGGGCCTTCTGTGTCATCTCCTTTGCTCCGCCCGCTTTCGCCATATCACCGGTCCACTGACCCCACTGCAGGCCGTGGCAGTGATAAAAATCAATACGGCTGTCGTCCAGCAATTCGAGTGACTCCTCAAGATTCCGCCACCATGCATCGCCGTC
>JAWODU010000020.1:0-18951 GCA_046483125.1 Kiritimatiellia bacterium | reverse complement strand
TGCGTCCGCCGCGGCGGAAAGGGTGGCGGTTAAGAAGGCGTTTAAGTGTATTGCGAAACGGGGGAGAGAGTCAAAAAAAGCGGCTAATGACCTGAAATAAGGACAGTTACACACAGAAACGTGCTGTCAGCTTTGACAGAACCCGAAGAGCCTGAAGGAGGAAAGACAATGGTATCCGAGGAGAGAATACGCGCGGAATTGAACGTGACGCTTGAATCTACCGATTTTCAGGGCATCGGAGAACTTGAAAAAGGGAAGGTGAGAGATTCCTACAAGCAGGGTTCCCGGCGCGTAATAGCGGCAACGGACCGGATTTCGGCATTTGACTGTGTTCTGGGTACGATTCCTTTCAAGGGACAGGTCCTCAACCAGCTCGCGGCTTTCTGGTTCGAAAAGACCGCGGACATTGTGGATAATCATGTTGTTGACGTCCCGGATCCCAACGTCATGGTCGTCAGGGAATGCGAACAGATTCCGCTGGAGTTTGTTGTCCGCGGGTATATTACGGGTGTTACAAAAACTTCAGCCTGGTATAATTACCGGAACGGGGTCAGAGACTTCTGCGGCAACCGTCTGCCGGAAGGTCTGAAGAAAGACCAGAAACTCGAGAAACCCATACTGACACCGACAACGAAGCTCGAGAAGCACGACAGACCGATTTCTCCGGACGAAGCCGTGGAAGAAGGCCTGATCGACAGACAGTCATTTGACGCGGTTGCCGATATCTGTTTCCGGCTCTACGAGCGCGGCGTAGAGCACGCGGCTTCGCGGGGGCTGATACTGGTGGACACAAAGTACGAGGTCGGCAGGCTTGAGGGACAGTTCGTGATCAGTGACGAGATCCACACTCCGGATTCTTCACGTTACTGGTTTTCAGACAGTTACGAAGAGTTGTTTTCGTCCGGAAAGGACCAGAAAAAACTCGATAAGGAGTACGTTCGTGAATGGCTGGCGGAAAGGGGATTCACGGGTGATGGCGAACCTCCGGCTTTGCCGGATGAAGTCCGTGTCGAGGCCGCCCGCCGGTATATTCGCGCTTACGAGCTGATAACCGGCCGGGATTTTACGGTGAGCGACGAACCGTCCGCGGAAAGAATACGCCGGGCGCTGAAAGCCCTCTGACTCCAAAAAGCCGCAAATTTTTCGTGACCCATAGTTCACGAAAACACCGAAATTAACGCTCTTTTTCCTTTCTGCGCTTTTTCTCGAAGAAATCCATCTGCGGATCTTTGAGGAAATCGTATGTTTTCAGAAGGCGGATTACCTGCATAAGGTCGGACTTCTCGTAGTTTCTGTTTGTTTTTGCCCTTGAAATGAGATCGCCGAGCATGGTTCGGAACGTTACGATACCGTCAATACCTTTGCTCTTGAGAAACTCTATCGCCTTGTTCTTCAGCTCACCGGACGCCGGGAGTTTCGGAATACACAGTATCTTCGCCATTGACCGTGATCCCAGGATTCCCGCGGCGTATCCGACGGCATCGGCCTCCGCAAATTCGACGATATCCGGAGAACGCTTGAGCCTGGAAACATAGAAGCGTCCCGTATGCCAGCCGCGTACACCCACTACCGCTCTGGCTACGTTTTTGAGATCTTTGGTTTCCCACACAAGCTTTGCCGGTGTCCTGTGCTCGCTGATTCGAGTGTTGCATATCACAAGGTCGGCTTTTTCTTCGGCGAGCTTCGCGCGCCCGGGGACGCCGTGCTTCGTCGGCTGTGTTACCAGATATCCCGCGGCTTCAAAGTATTCTCGTGCCAGAATCACGTTAAGAGCGGACAATTTCGACCTCCTCCTTTAACATCTCCCGGTCAACCGGCAAAAGCGGTCTTATATGTTTCCTTCAGTACTTCGCCGTCTATTTCCCGGCCGATCGTTACCGACCCGATACGGCCGCAAAGCACGAAACGAGGTATACCTTCTAGGGCTTTTTTATCGGCGGTAACGGCGCGCCGGATCTTCCGCCACGGCGGCCTTTTTCTGCCGGCGCCGGGCACAGTTGGAAGGCCGAGACGCTTAAGCAATGCGACAATGCGCTGTCGATCCGCGGCGGGCATGCCGTTCACGGTGACCGAAAGGCCGGATGCGTACACCATACCCACTGAAACGGCTTCGCCGTGAAGCCATTTTCCGTAACCGGAACATTGCTCGAGGGCGTGGGCGAGGGTGTGGCCGAAATTCAGCGCCGCTCTTTGCCCCGATTCTCTTTCATCGGCGGCGACTATTTCGGCTTTTATCTCGCAACAGCGCGCCACTACGTTTTCGAGCACCGATACGTCGCGCTCAAGAAGGCCGTCGACGTTTTCCTCCAGTCCTGTGAAAAATTCCGCGTCCCGTATCACTCCGTATTTCACGACTTCCGCGAGACCGGATACGTACTCTTTCTCGGGAAGTGTTTTCAATGTTGTGAGATCTGCTCTCACTTCTTCGGGCTGATAAAAAGCGCCGACAAGGTTCTTGCCCTTCTCAAGGTTTATCGCGGTTTTTCCGCCGACGGAACTGTCAACCATGGCCAGAAGAGTGGTAGGCACTTGTATCAGGCGAATACCCCTCATGTAAATTGCCGCCGCGAAACCGGCCAGATCTCCTGTCATTCCTCCGCCGAGTGCGACAATGGTTGAACTTCTGTCCAGTCCCGAGTCCACGGCCTGGGAACAGAGCCGCCGGAGACAGCGGAAGCTTTTCGACTGCTCGCCGGCGGGTACAACGGCCCTCAAGACGTCATATCCCTGCTTTTTTAAAGCCGCGGCGCATTTGTCACCGTGCAGAGGAGCAACATGGGTGTCGGAAATTATGAGCGCCTTGCCGGAGTTTTCCGCCGCGGGTCCGCTCAGCGCCTCTTCGGCGCCGATTCTTATCTCGCAGGTTCTGACCGATGAAGGAAAATTTATGTTAATTGTGCGCATATCAAAGCTTTGATTTGTCGTTTACTTAAATGAAGTGCAGTTCCTGATTTTCAATCCCCTGAAGTACTCGGCGCCGGACATCCTCCGGCCGCCTTCGGGCTGTACGCACAGAAGACGCACCGACCCTTTTCCTGCGGCTATGACCGGATCCGCCCTGCCTGTTTCAAGCAATGTCCCCGGTTCGCCTTGAGCTTTCTCCGCCTCGACTTTCAGTATTTTGAGTCTTTTATTTCCCCCGGAGTCGGATAGAGGTACCCGGCACCAGCAACCCGGCCATGGATTGAATCCTCGAACCTTATTATAGATTTCTTCGGCGGAAAGGGTCCAGTCTATTTGTCCGTCTTGCCGGTTGAGTTTCGGTGCGTAAGTGGCTTCATCGGAATTCTGCTTTTTTCGGGGAGCCTTGCCCTCGCGGATCAGCCCCAGTGTTGTTTTCAGCAGTCCGGCCGCGGAAGCGGCCAGCCTGTCGTGAAGCGAGGCGGCCGTGTCTTCACGGGTTATGGGCGCTGTTTCCTGCAGAATCACGTCTCCTTCATCCATGCCTTCTGACATGTACATCGTTGTAACGCCCGTTAGATTCTCTCCCCCGGCGATGGCCCATTGTATGGGAGCGGCGCCCCGGTACTTCGGCAGAAGTGATGCGTGGACATTTATGCAGGCCAGGCGCGGTATGTCGAGCAGACGTTTTTTCAGCAATTGACCGTAAGCGATAACAATTATCACATCAGGCGCGAGATCTTCCAGCCCCCGGACGGTGTCAGGGGAAGAGACATTCGCGGGCGTCACCATGGGCAGGCCGCGTTCCCCGGCGAAAGCGCACAAAGGACACGGAGACAGCCCGCGGTTCCGCCCCCTGGGTTTCGGCGGCCGGGTTACAACGGCTTGAATCTTATCAGGACCCGCAAGAAGCGCGTTCAGCGACGGCACCGCGAATTCCGCAGACCCCATAAAAATCATTTTCATGGGCCTGTCGGAGTTCTTTTGCACTTCACGCGTCTCCATCGGCAATGAGTTTCCTGAGTTCACGTTTCGATGAGCGGCGAACTCTGTCATGCAGACTTCGCCCGGCTGTATCAATGCTCACGACTCCGACAAAATTGCTCATTTCAAATGTCCACATTGCCTCTGCAGACCCGAATTCGGTGAGAAAATGGACTCCGGCAACATTTATTATGGATTCCGCAAGTACGCTTGCCGCCCCGCCCACGGCCTGCAGGTACACGCAGGCATGTTTTGCGCATGCTTTTCTTGTGGACTGTCCCATACCGCCTTTCCCGATGAGGACGCGAACGTGGTGCTGTTCAATTATACGGGGGGTGTATTTCTCCACGCGCATGGACGTTGTCGGCCCGGCGGACGCGACTTTCCATAGATTATCTTTTCCGTCCACGATGGGGCCGCAGTGATAAAGGGCGCCGTCCCTGAGATCCGCCGGGGCCTTGGCGTGGTCATAGAGATACCTGCAGACGTTGTCCCGGGCGGTATAGACCCTGCCGGACAGGCTTACCATGTCTCCCAGCCGGAGTTCCTTGACTGCGGCGGCGGTGAAAGGATGTCCAATCATAACCATCTCTGAATCCCCCCGGCTGAACCCAGAAGCACACCGCGCCGCCGGAAGGCCCAGCACATGTAGGATACCGTCACAAAAAAAGACGCAGGCAGACGGCTCAAAGCGTCGATCCTGGCGCCCAGCAGAGTCGGTTCCCCGCCCAGTCCCATAGGGCCGATACCCAGATGCTTAACGTCTTTCATTATCCTGTCTTCAAGTCGTGCCAGATCTTTTACATGCGATTTCTTGCCGAGTTTTCTGAGAAACTGGCGTTTCGCATGGGCGTAGCCGGTTGACCTGTCGCCGCCGACACATACTCCGACTACTCCCGGTGAACAGCCGCGGCCCTGCGCGCGCCATACCGCATCGAGTATGCACTTGCGCACGCCTATCAGGTCCCTTTCTGCTTCCAGTTCGGGATCCGGAAGAGAATATTGCCGCCCGACGTTTTCACATCCTCCGCCTTTCATAAGAAGCCTTACGTCCACGGTTTTCCTGCCTCCCTGCTCAAAGTAAAATACCGGAGACCCGTGAGCTATATTGGTCTGGTAAGAATCGCCGGAAATCGAGTCAAAAGTGTTCTGGCGAAGGTAGCCCCGGCGCGTTGCCTTTGATATGGCGGACCTTGTAATAGCGGCAAGCGCGTTGGTATCGAAGCCGGAAGGCACGCTGAAATAGAACGTAAGGGTTCCCGTATCCTGGCAGATGGGGACGTCGTTACTTCGCGCCCTCTCCGCGTTTTCGATCATTGTTTCCAGCACCCAGGCGGCACGACTGCTTTTCTTCTGCCGCCGCAAAGCCCTTCTGATGGCGGCTTCGACGTCCGCGGGCAGGTCAACCGACGTCCGCCTTATCAGTTCATGAATATTTTTTTCCCAGTGGGCCTTTTTCATTTTACCGCCGCAATTTCTCCATCTCCCGCAATATCCCGTCCGGGACGTTAAGCGAACCGAACCCTACGCCTATTCTCACGCCGGGGTTGATTTCTCCGTGGAAGTCCGTGCCCCCGGTAACTATAAGGTCCAGTTCTTTCGCGATCTGCATATAGAACTTCTGCTGTGCGTCGTTATGTTCCGGATAGTACACTTCAATACCGCAAAGGCCGTGTTCCTTGAGCAAGCGCACGTAATCCTTCAGTGGCCGGCTATCGAGTTCGAGCGTGAACGGATGAGCCAGGACCGGAATACCCCCGGCGCCCCTGATGAGTTCAACGCTTTTCCCGGGAGACAGCCGGAAACGGTCCACGTAGGCGTCCCTGCCTTTTGCAAGATAAAGGTCAAAAGCTTCTTTTTTGGAACGTACGTACCCGTGTTCCATAAGGGCCATAGCAAAATGCGGCCGTCCAACGACTTCTTCGCCTGCGTAAGACCTAACATCTTCCATGGCAATGTTCAGGCCCAGCTCGTTCAGCCTTGCCAAAATACTTGTATTGCGGATATCCCGTCCCCGGCGGATTTTCTCAAGATTTGTTTTCAGGTTTTTATTTTGAATATCGATGTAATAACCCAGCATGTGAAGCGTGCCCTTTTTCACCTCGGAACTGATTTCGACTCCGGGTATTCCCGTAATCGAGCGGTCACTGCACGCCCTCAGCATACGTTCGACTCCGTCGACGCAATCGTGATCCGTCAGCGCCAGCGCTGTAAGTCCCGCCTTTTCAGCCTTTTCGACTATTTCTTCGGGAGTCAGACTGCCGTCGGAAAACCTGGAATGGATGTGGAGATCAATCATTATCGCGCCTTTCGTAACTGGCCGTGGAGGACGGTGTTTCACTCACCGTGACGCGGTGTATTCTGTACCGGTCGCAGTCAAATACCGGGGAAAGAGATTCAAAAATATAAACGGCGATATTCTCCGAGGTGGGGTTGCGGTTCTCGAACGCTTCCATGTCATTCAAGTCGGAATGATCCATTTTCTTGAGAACGTGCTTCACGGCCTTGCGGATATTGCCGAAATCAACCAGCATACCGGTTGAGTCCAGCTCGGATCCTCTTACAGTAACGCTGACCGTCCAGTTATGGCCGTGCAGTCGTTCACATTTGCCGCTGTATCCCCTGAGCCGGTGCGCGGCGCAGAAATAAGTTGTCAGACTGAGCTCGTAAATTTTCATTCTCCCGGAAACGGCCGACTGCTTCAGCCGATATTGTAACAGTCGGCGACTTCTTCAAAACCGCGATTTGCCAGGTAATTCGAGATCGCGGTGTCATATTCGGCGGTATGAGCAAAACCTTTTGCGGCAAGTTCGAAACGGGTCGCCAGGGAAAGGAATCCCGAGTTTGTTTTCAACTCCGAAACAATACGCGAGTAGTCCCCGGGGTCCGTCACCGAAGCGACGCGCAGGTAATTTTTGGCCGAAGCCCTTACCATGCATGGACCGCCGATATCTATGTTTGTTCTCGCGTGTTCGCAGGTGGCGTCGGGCCTGGCAATCGTTTCTTTGAACGGGTAGAGGTTTACCACCGCCATGTCGATGGCCGCCGCGTTAACTCTCTTGAGGTCCGCGGCATGCGCTTCGTTGTAAGTTTCACTTAGAAGGCCGAGGTATATCTTGAAGTCCAGCGTTTTGACAAGACCTCCCTGCATTTCCGGCTGGCCGGTGTATTCCGACACGGCTGTCAGGTTGGACCGCGCATTTTCAGGCCCAAGTATTTCTTCGACCCGTTTGAAAGTGCCGCCAGTGGAGTAAATTTTAACGTCAGGATTTATTTCCACAAGAGGAGGTATGAACTCTTCAAGGCCTGTTTTATCCGAGACGCTCACTATGACGTTGTTTATCTTCACGCGATCATCAATTCTGCTTACGATATTGAGAGCCATGCTTGTACCGCCTTTCTTTCTCGGTTAATGTGTCGGCACCGGATTTGAGGATAAGAGAGCCTGAACAGTGAGTTCAAGTTAAACGATGAAAATTCTTGCTCTGGACCAGTCTACCGCGCTCGGGAGCGCGGCGGTAATGGACGAAGGGTCTGCAGCTGCGGAAAGGTCGTGGCAATGCGGCCGAACACGTAATCAGGGCTTTTTCCAGGCGGTGCGGGAATTGATGGGGCAACTTTCCCTGTCAGCCGCCGATTTCGACGCCTATGCCGTGGGAACGGGCCCCGGTTCCTTTTCCGGCTTAAGGATCGCCATGGCGGCGGCCCGGGGCTTTGCCCTGCCCGGGGCGAAGCCCGTGTACGGGGTGTGCAGTGCGCAGGCCGTGGCCCTGAACGTATTCAAGGAGGACAAGCCGGATCGTGTATCGGTTCTGGGGGACGCGCGTCGCGGGCAGTACTGGGTTGCCGAATTCGGCTCCTCAGGGGACATACCGGAAATGCATGGCGATATCCGGCTTGTTCCGTACGGCGAACTGGCGACAAAGCTCGGGGCGGATTCCATGCTGGTAAGTTCCGACTGGGACAGACTGGAAGAACGGGTGAAATCGGAAAAACTCCGGGAAGATGTCAAGGTGGTCGCGGAGAACCGTTTTCCCAGAGCTTCGGATGTCGGGAGGCTCGTTTTTATGGGCCGTAAGAGCGGGGACATTCAGGCAGTGCGGAAGCCCGGGGAGATTCTTTCTCCGATTTACCTTCATCCGCCGACACGCACTATCAAACAGCCAGTTTAACGGCGGTCAGCACGGCGCTGATGAGGCCCGCAGGGTCCGCTTTACACTGCCAGGCTATATCAAAGGCGGTACCGTGTCCCGGAGAAGTGCGCACGATGGGAAGACCCAGCGTTACGTTTACCACTTCACTGAAGGCGAGCAGTTTCACCGGAATAAGGCCTTGATCGTGGTACATGCAGACTACCGCGTCGGCGGTGCCAAGGCGTGAGGGAATGAAAACCGTATCCGGAGGAAGCGGACCCGTGACGTTGTAACCTTCCTGCCGTGCTCTCTCGACTGCCGGACGAATTATGCTTTCTTCTTCGCCCCGCCCGAAGAGCCCGTGTTCGCCCGCGTGAGGATTCAGCCCGCATACCGCGATCGAGGGCTCTCTCTCGAGCATACGCCGCATAACGTCGACTGTCAGGCGTATAACCGTGAAAATACGTTCGGAGGTGAGCGCGTCCGGTACTTCGTCGATTCCCAGGTGGGTCGTGACGAGGCTGACCGTCAGTTTTTCCGACGTGAGCATCATGCATGTCTCTTGAGCGCCGGTCTCAGCGCCCAGCAGTTCCGTGTGGCCCGCGTAGGGGCAACCGGCCGCGCGCAGTGCTTCCTTGTTAACCGGAGCGGTGACGATGCCCGAAACAATCCCGCGCATGGCGGCTTTGACGGCCTCGCCGATATATTTCAGCGAAGCTTTGCCGCAGGAGGCGCTCACGGTCCCGGGGCTGAACAGGGAAGGATCAAGGCCGCCGATATCCACCAGAACCGGGCCGCTGAGCGAAACGAGCTTTTCGTCAAGACGGTCAGGCCCCGCGATGTTTTGAGGGACCCGGAGACCGCATCGCGAAGCCGCGTGCTTCAGAACGGCGGCGTCTCCGAAAACCGCCGGCCTGCACTTTTCGAGCAGAGAGGGTGCCTCAAGAGCCCGAAGACAGAGTTCCGGGCCTATCCCCGCGGGATCGCCCATTGTAATCGCGATGGTCGGCTTCGCCATGACGCATCCCTGAAGGCTCTAAACAACGTAAGCGGAAGCCGAAGTTTTACCTCCGCTTCCCGTCCAGTCGGTGTGGAAGAATTCCCCCCTGGGTTTATCGAGGCGTTCATACGTGTGAGCGCCGAAATAATCCCGCTGTGCCTGCAGAAGGTTGGCCGGCAGGCGTTCGCTCCGGTAGGAGTCATAGTAGCCCAGGGCCGTGTTCATGGCGGGTACGGGGATTCCCAGCCGTATTGCCGTTCTGATGACGTTGCGCCAGGGGCGTTGTGCGCCGGAGGCGACCTTCAGGAAATAGGGATCCAGAAGAAGGTTTTTCAGTTCCGGGTCCTTCTGGAAAGCGTCGTTTATCTTTGTCAGAAAACGGGCTCTTATTATACAGCCGCCGCGCCATATCATGGCTATGGTTCCAAGGTCGAGGTCCCATCCGTATTCCATTGACGCGGAACGCAACAGCTGAAAGCCCTGCGCGTAAGAGCAGATCTTTGAAACGTAAACTGCTTCGTGAAGGTCGGATATGAACTTTTTCTTATCGGCGTTAAACCGGGCCCGTGGCCCCTTGAGTTTCTTCGAGGCCGCCACGCGTTCTTCCTTGACGGCGGACAGACAGCGCGCGAAAACAGCTTCGGCTATCTGGGGTATGCCGACGCCGAGGTCCAGGCCCGCCTGTGAAGCCCACTTCCCCGTTCCCTTCTGGCCGGCCGTGTCCAGTATGAGGTCCACCATTGGTTTCCCGGTCAGTGGATCGGTATAGGCCAGAATATCGCGGGTTATCTCTATGAGGTATGAATCGAGAACGCCCTTGTTCCACTCGGCGAAAACTTCATGCATTTCGGAGGGGGACATACCCAGGCCTTTGCTCATGATCTGGTAGGCCTCGCATATCAACTGCATGTCGCCGTATTCAATGCCGTTGTGAACCATTTTGACGAAATGGCCCGCTCCTTCTTTTCCCATCCATTCACAGCAGGGCGTTCCGTCGACTTTGGCCGCGATCGACTGGAATATGGGTTTAACCGCCGGCCACGCTTCCGGACTGCCGCCCGGCATAATGGAAGGGCCGGTGAGGGCGCCGAGTTCCCCTCCGGAGACGCCTGTGCCGATGTAAAGAATGCCTTTTTCTGAAAGGTTTCCGGTTCTGCGCGTAGTGTCCGGAAAGTGGCTGTTTCCTCCGTCTATGATAATGTCACCTTCCTCAAGGTGCGGAACGAGTTTGTCTATGAAGTCATCAACCGGTTTGCCGGCCTTTATCATGAGCATTACGCGGCGGGGCCGTATCAGGGAATCGGCCAGTTCTTCAAGACTGCGACAGCCTATGAAGCGTTTGCCCGCCCCTCTGCCGCGAATAAAATCATCCACTTTACTCACAGTCCTGTTGTAACAGGCGACCGTGAACCCCTTGCTTTCCATGTTGAGCATGAGGTTTTCCCCCATAACCGCCAGTCCCACCAGTCCTATATCGGCTTTATCGGAAGCCATCATTCTGCTCCTTTCCTGTACAGGGTTTCGCCAAACTTGACAGAACGCTTTTTCTGTGTCACTGCCATTCTTGCAGGGTGTTAGCCGTCCCTAGGCTTTCTCCCCCGTTTTTCCAATACACTTAAACGCTTTCTTAACCGCCACCCTTTCCGCCGCG
This sequence comes from Kiritimatiellia bacterium, assembly GCA_046483125.1. GTDB lineage: Bacteria > Verrucomicrobiota > Kiritimatiellia > UBA8416 > JAWODU01 > JAWODU01. The sequence goes on along the minus strand of JAWODU010000020.1, from coordinate 8,282 downwards.
GCGGACGCACACCCTTAACCGACCTGCTTACTCGTCACGGGCCAGCCGTTGCAACAGAGTCGTTTAAGCGTATACGTCCGCCGCGGCGGAGTGGCGGTTAAGTGTGCGATTAAGTGTTCCAACTCGTCCTTCATCCGTTTTCATAAGACTTTTGACAGTACCTGTACAGGGTTTCGCCCGCCCGGGGCACGTAAAGAATGCCTTCCTCTTCGCGCCCCGAGTATTCCTTAACGTCAATATTCCGCCAGTCCATGTAGCCCAGGTTGATCCTGCGGCATGTATCTTCCGGGATGCCCGTGGCCAGTATGACATCCACCCAGGGATCTTCCACGTTGTTGCTGTAACCGCCCATGCCTTTGACGTGCGTTGAGTGAGCCAGTATTCCCCACGGATATTCTTTGTATTTGTCCCATTGCTGTAAGAAAAAATCCCTGACGTGATAGCCCGTTTCCAGCAGTACACCGCCATGTACCTTTGAGACTTCCGTGATGTGGGGAGCGAAAATGATTATACGTCCGCCCCGGGCGGTAACGGGTTCCAGCTTGTACATGGCCTTACCCCCGGTCCACAGATCGTCATACATTCCGGGGGCCTGTGAAAGCACGGTGTCGTACAGCCTGTCCGTGCAGTGTATATTGACAACGGTCGACAGGTCCGCGGCCGCGGACCATGCTTCCTCCGGCGTGCCGTAATAGATGCCGGCCGGATGTTTTTCTTTCACAACCAGGCAGAAGGCCCTGCGTTCCTTTTCTACGAACCGGGCGGCCCTGTCGACAACTTTGCGCACGGGGGTCCGTTTCTTTCCTATTATCTCCCTGTTTGTTATGAGGGCGCCCAGCCAGTGGAAGAAATCGATGATTTCCTTCCCCGCTATGCCCGGGAAGAGATATTTGTTTCCCCCCGAAAAACCGACTACCTCGTGCGGGAAGACGGGGCCGACCAGTATAATCAGGTCATGTGATTCAATCATTCTGTTGCAGGTTATCGTTACGTCCATCTTCAGGCGGTTTTCGCTGATGGATTCAATTTCCCGCGCGGGAATGGTACCGATAGCTTTCAGCTGGCTGTCGTCGCGCCAGGCGTGGTTGAAAAAGGAGGCCTTCGCGAACTTTTCACCGTGTTCACGGGCGGTTATCCCGACCATGTGGTGTATGGCTTCCTCCGGCATTGGCGGGTGCGTGCCCAGGGCTACAAGGAAATCCAGCTTCTTGACCCGCGGGGCAAACGCCTTGTAGAGCGCGCCAAAGAGTATGTCCATGGGGCAGGTCCGGGTGGAGTCCGGGATCACGAACAGGACGTTTTTGCCGTCCGGGCGCCATTCTTCGGCGGCCGCCTCGCATATCGACGCCACGTCTCCGGCATCCAGCGCCTGTTCCGGTGATCCCTTGCCTCTGGCAGTCATGATGCGCTTACGATACCCGCGAGGGGCCTCAAAGGCAAGAGAAACGATGTACGCGGCACGCAACGCATTGCCGGCTGTGCCGCCGTCACGCCGCGGGAAGTCACGATTTCCGCTTTTTTTTCGTGCCGTAGCTTCCCGGCGGATCGGCGGCTTTCAATTCGGGACGTCCGGCGCCGTCGCGTCCGCGGCCGTCCTCCCATTCGAGTATTTCCCGCCAATTGACCGGCAGTGAAACTTTCCCCTTTTTTTCATAATAATCCAGGAATGACCGAAGACACAGCCGGATCAGCGCCGACCGGTTGCCGAGTCCTGTTTTCTCGGACACGCGGTCCAGTCTTTGGACGAGACCTTCGGACAGCTTCACGGGAATGGGTTTCGACGCGGTCATAAAATATAATTATCACGTCGCGGGCCGGCAGTCAAAAAAACAAAAAAACGGGTTGACGGGGGTATACCGCTGATATACGCTTGCCGCATGAAACAGAAAACCGCCCCTGTTTCCGTCCGTCTGGATGCGGACATGCTGATCCGGGCCAGGCGTGTTTCCCGGGAATTGGGGCTGAATGGTGTTTCTTCGCTCATTGAGCTGTCCCTGGCCGTTCAACTGCCGAAGTATGAGAAAGCGTGCGAAACGGCCGTAAATTTTAACCGGGGAAACTTTTCCCGGCTCGAGACTGAAGCCGGAGGCGCAGAATGACTGTTGAAGACAAAACGACTTCCGGTGTGTCCGGCGATACTCCGTCGCCGGTTCCCTGCGCAAACAATACGATTTTAATCGTGGACGACGACGCCAGTGTGCGGCTTTGCCACCAGACAGTCCTCGGGCACTATTTCCCGGACTGCTCGCTGGACTCTGCATCGGACGGACTGAAGGCCGTGGACCTTTTTGCCGAAGGGCATCATAAAATAGTCCTTACGGACCTGCACATGCCCGTTATGAACGGAGAGCGGGCGTTCGAACGTATAATGGAGGTATGTTCGGACCGCAAGTGGCGGAAGCCCTGTGTTCTGTTCTGCACGGGCCATGCGCCTTCGCCCGCGATTCGAGCGACGGTAGGGAACAATCCGGCGCACGGCCTGCTGATCAAACCGGTCGCCAACCGAACGCTGATCCAGGCCGTAAAACAGAGACTGAACGGATTGACCCCGGATAATGGGTGACCGTCAGGTTTGCCCGCGACTGTACCCTCTCCCTGCGCCGGAATAAAATGTTCCCCAAACCGCCTTGACGATGAACCATGGTTCAGTTAGGTTTCCGGCGGAGCTTCGAACATGACCGGGAAAGTGAATCTGAATGAAAAGGCCGATGCCCTGCGCCGGTTCATCCGGCGGGAGAGCCGCATGCCGGGTTACGGCGAAATGCTCAGGGTATTCGGTTACTGCTCCAAGAACGCGGTATTCGGCCTGCTGTTGAAACTCGAGGAAGCGGGCTATATTCGCAAGAAGAACGGAAAAATATCGCCCACCGACCGGCTTGCCGGCACGATAAAACTTCTTGGAACAGTCCAGGCGGGCTTTCCGACTCCGGCCGAGGAGGAACTTCTTGACACATTGACCCTGGATGAATTCCTGATAAAGCGTCCGGAAGCTACTTTTATGTTGAAGGTTACGGGTGATTCCATGATAGAAGCCGGAATTCAACCCGGCGATCTGCTTCTCGTGGAAAGGAACCAGCGCCCCAGAACGCACGATATAGTGGTGGCGGAGGTTGACGGAGAATGGACGCTGAAGTATTTTGTCCGGGACCGCCGCGGCGTAAGGCTGGAAGCGGCCAATAAAAAATACGGCACAATTTACCCCAGGGAAACGATGAAAATAGGCGGCATTGTCCGTACCGTGATCAGGAAATACGATTGATTCGGCTTAGCGCCCGGGTTAAACTGCTTATACTGTTGCGATGAGTTCAATAGAGGAAACAGATAAACTAAAGCTGGATTTTTCCAAACTCGCAGGGGTCGCGAAAACCGGCGCGGGTGTACTGCCCGTAGCGGTACAGAACACGGACGGCGATGTTATCCTGGTGGCTTACACGAACGAAGAAGCGTTCAGAAAAGCGCTTTCAACCAGGCGGCTGGTGCTCTGGAGCACTTCGCGCAACGAGCTGTGGGAAAAGGGAGCCGCTTCCGGCAACAGCTTTGAGCTTGTTGAAGTTTACGTGAACTGCGAACAGAATTCCCTGCTGTACAGAGTGCGTCCGCTGGGCGAGGGGATATGTCACACGAAAAACCGGCGCGGCGGTGCCAGGAACTGTTTTTACCGCCGGGTCAACATGGATACGCTCGAACTGACCAACATGGACCCGTAAGCGGGACAATTAACCGCGAAAGACGCGCAAGCTCGAAAGTACGTATTGGATGGTGCCTCGTCTGCTTTCGTATGTTTCGCGTATTTCGCAGTTCATAGGTTTATGGACCCTCAGCAATGAAATACCGTTGTCCATACTGCAGGCATGACCTCGGATCCGAACCCGTAACAAGATGCCCCGGTTGCGGCAGGACCATGATCCCACCGGACAAGCCCCGGGAAAAAACCGGGAGCAGGCGGCGGGCGGCAGTGCGGGCTTCCCTGGAAGCGGGCGGCGAAAGAGACGGAACTTCCATGCCGGACTTTCTTACCCGGCCAGGGCCGGCCACTGCGGCCATGATGCTTGTTCTGATGGTAGTAGTCGGCGGACTTCTTCTCGGGCGCAGTAAGCTGTCGGTTACGGGAACGGGAGAGAGCAAGCGCATCGCCAGGGCGGCGCGCAATATTAAAACCCTGAAAATAGCACTTGAAAATTTCCGAAGAGACGTCGGGCGTTATCCCTCGGCGGAAGAAGGACTGAAAGCGCTGATAGTGAACCCCGGCCTTGAGGACTGGCGCGGCCGCTACGTTACGCGTATGGTTCCCGATCCGTGGGGCACGCCCTACGGGTACGCGGTTGCCGGCGGGGAAGCGGAAGTGTACTCGGCCGGACCGGACGCCGTTTCCGGTACCGGCGACGATGTCAGGGTATCCGAGGACATCCGCCTGCCGGGGCGGGCGCCTTCGCCTTGACGGGCGGCAGACAAACGCGTAACTTCCTCGAACAACCGCTAACAACCGCTTGAGGGCGATTAGCTCAGTTGGCTAGAGCACTTGGATCACACCCAAGGGGTCACAGGTTCGAGTCCTGTATCGCCCATTCCTTACATGATGAGCACGGACGACAACAAAAACAAAACGGAAGAGATCAGGCCGTTCGCTGAGCGGCTGGGCCGGGCTGTAAGGGGCGGCGGCTTTTCAATGGACGACTACTGGGTATGGGGCTCGTCCGTTGCCGGGGGTGAAGACGGGCGTTATCATATGTTTGCTTCGCGCTGGCCGAAGACTTACCCGTTTTTCCAGGGTTATACCGCGGCTTCCGAAATTGTGCGCGCCTCGGCCGATTCTCCGGCCGGGCCTTTCTGTTTCGAGGAGGTCGTTCTCGGGCCGCGTCACAGGAGGTACTGGGACGGCAGGATAGCTCACAACCCCTGCCTTTACAGGACGGACGAGGCATGGTTCCTGTTCTATTGCGGCGCCACCTACGAGGAAGAAGCCTCTCCCGAGGCCATGTGGAAACTGAACCGCGATCCCGACGGCGGCAAAAACGGCCGCATGCCGTCATGGATGCACGACATGCAAAGCGGCGTTGCCGTTGCCGAATCCCTGAGGGGCCCGTGGCGGCGCCCGGACTCGCCGCTCGATCTCGCGGCCCTTTCAAGGGCGGGGCACCGGAGGACCGTGAACGCCACGGCAATGGAAACACTCGAAGGCCGATGCAGGCTTTACTACCGGATAACCGGCACGGGGCTCATCACGGCTGAAGCGCCGCATCCCGCGGGACCGTACGACACGGGGAGAATGCGGATTGTGTCGGATTATTCCACGCAGTCGCATACAGAGGACCCCTATGCGTTCCGCCTCGGCAATCACTACGAGATGCTGAGCAAGGATTCCACCGGTGATTTCACCGGTGAGCCGTTCGCCCTTATCCACAGTGTTTCTTACGACGGAATAACGTGGCGGACCGCCGCTCAGCCCAGAGCCTGCTCTAGGAACGTCAAATGGGATGACGGAACAACTCGCGAACAGGGCAACATGGAACGGCCGTTCGTGCTGATGGAAGACGGGAAACCGGCCTGGCTTTATGCCGCCACATCGGACGGTACTCATACGGCGCACCATCCGGCTCACTACAACGCTGAGAACACCTGGAACATGGTGATACCGCTGAAGTAACCGACTGCCCCGCCGGCAATAGCGCTGCGCACTATCTGTTTTGAGTTTACGTGTGCTTTTGCCCGCTTTTCATGTTCCGTCGGAAACTTTCAGCGATTCCAGGTATTTCTGAGCGTCAAGGGCCGCCATACAGCCTGTTCCCGCCGCGACCACCGCCTGCTTGTATACGGGATCCGCGGCGTCGCCGCAGGCGAAAATGCCGGGAGCGGAGGTGCGCGAGGACCCGGGCCGGACTTTGACAAATCCCTGCTCGTCGCATTCCACCAGTTCGCGGAAGGTATCCGTCTTTGGATCGTGGCCGATAGCCGTGAAAACGCCGTCGCAGTCCATCCGGCGGGTCTCACCGGTTTCGGTGTTCCGGAGCGTTACGCCCGTTACGAGCTGGTCTCCGATAATTTCATCCACGACCCAGGGTATCATCCACTTGATTTTAGGGTTGCTTCTGGCCTTGTCGACTTCTATGGGGGCGGCTCTCAGGTAATCGCGGCGGTGCACAATGGTAACCGTTCTGGCGAACCGGGTCAGGAAAACGGCGTCTTCCATGGCCGTGTTTCCTCCGCCGACTACGATGACGTCGCGGCCGCGAAAGAAAGCGCCGTCGCAGGTTGCGCACCCGGAGACGCCTTTTCCGTAGAATTTAGGCTCCGAGGGAATCGGCAGGCGGCGCGCGAGAGCGCCCGTTGCTATTATAACCGTTCGAGTTTCGATTGCTTCCTCTTCGCGCCGCAGGGTGTAACCGTCTTTTGCAGGCTCTATCCCGGTGACATCACCTGTAAGAAATCCCGTCCCGAACCGTTCGGCCTGTTTTTTGAACAGTTCCATGAGTTCAATGCCGGATATGCCTTCCGGGAAGCCCGGGTAGTTTTCAACTTCCGGCGATACCACAAGCTGGCCTCCGGGCTGTGCGCCTTCCACAACGATCGGTTTCAGGTCCGCCCTTGCCGCGTAGACGGCCGCGGCGAGCCCGGCCGGTCCCGAACCCGCGATAACAACGTTTTCCATGTTGACTTCCTTTCCGTTATCCCGTTACCGGGGAAATTCCTGACACTCATGTTCATATTGGAAGAACCGAATCCACTTAACCATGTTCCGGAGAATAGTAAAGCATTTTGACGGCAACGAAGAATGCGCCGCTCCTGACGTCCAGCGATTCTCATTCTGGCTGAGGGCGAAGGGTCATTGAAGGTCAACTGGTGCGAGGTGACGATCGTCTGCACCAATTCTTATGGCAAAAAATGCCATTTTCCCTGCACAAAGGATTGCCGATCCTCCGCTTTTCTCATCTAATCCTGATCCGGGTGGACTCCACAATAGCCAGCTTTCCCTTCAACCCGTCTACGACGTCCGTTTGCGTCAATAGATATTCCGCGAGATGCTTTATGTAGGCCGCCGACGCAATACCGGGGATCTTCAAAACAACCAGACCCGCGTAGTCGCCGGGCGGATAGTTGCGGATGTCCGCAAAATCGAAATCCCCAGTCATCAGGCAGAGGCCGTACTCCCTGGCGTAAGCGGCTATCTGCTTGTCGCTCGCTCCCTGAAGTCCTATGTCACGCACATCCGATGCTTCATGCCCGGCCTGGCGTATTGAATCGGCAATCGATCGCGGAAGGTCTTCATCAATCAGGAAATGCACGCACGTCTCCTATGCCGGCACGGGGTGGAATTGTTCCGTTTCGATCAGCTCATTGGCATATTCAAGGGCAGCGGAGACGTCCTCATCCGTAACCTCGTATTCGCGCAGTATTTCCTGTCTTGTCATGCCCGAGGCCAGACCGCCGACAATCCGTGAAACCGGAACACGCGTCCCCCGGATAACCGGCTTCCCGTGCTGGATTTCCGAATCTATTACAATTCTTTCATTCATGGCTGATTCCCCCGAACGACATCTTTGTTTTGTAATGATTAATACTCTCATATGAGAATCTGAAAGTCAATCTACATCATTGCTCAGGCTTCAAACATTCAGGCCGTCTCCTCTAATGAATGCGGGCGGAACTGATTGTACCAGATCGTGTATAGTTCCAGTTCGTTTCGGAATTCCCGGGCATCGAAAGGAACGAGAATATGCCGTGTGCATTCGTCTTTCAGCGACCGGATGAAGCGTTCTACCACCGCAATGCTCCCGTACTTGCCCACGGCGCTGTAGCGGAGTCTGATCTTCTTGCGCTTTGCCCATTTGCGTTATGCCCCGAACCTCGCTGTCCCGGCTGTGAACTGGATTTTTCAGGGATTGCTTGTGATCCCGAACATCTTGTTAACCTCCAAATAGATTTTTTCACTGATGGCCTAAGCCGTACCATTGCCAATAAGACGGGCAAAGGGGAGGTCACATACACTGTTAAGTCCGCTTTGACAGGCACGTACACAGCAAAGGCACGTGACCCCAATTCAACAGATCCGCAATGTGTGGATATATGCAGTGTAAGAATACCCCAGCATGAAGAGTACGAATCTGATTCAGGCGATTGCCCGCCCTTTGTGCCGAAGTTTTTCTCTGATTCAATACCCCTTTTTGCAGAGTGGGCGGCCAGGCTACAAGACGGGCTCACAAACGAACCTGATGCTTCCGATTTTACATGCTGGAAGTATAAAAAAGAAGGCGTGCAATGTTGTGATGGTAAGCTTGATAGTTATT
>JAWODU010000085.1:0-67878 GCA_046483125.1 Kiritimatiellia bacterium | reverse complement strand
GGTTTCCGGCTCGAGGAGAAAAGCTTCAGCCGTCTGACGCAGATTCCATCCGCGCACTGCTTTCATTTCCAGAATGGCCATACGTTCGGCTGGATGATAGAACGGCCGGTGACGTGCGGGGATCTTCCGCATTCTGGCACCTTTGATCCGGATTTCTTCCCTGAGCAGAGCGATCTCATTGCGCGCACGGTCGAGCCTGCCGGCCAGCCTGACACGCTGGAGACGACTGTCCGCGCACCAGCTTCTGGTATACACAATGGCGTAATGCGCCAGCGAACAGGCATGCAATACCGCAGTGCGGACCGTATCGGGCCAGGCGAAGGGAAGGGAAATGCTGGATGGGTTCATGGTTGTTGATATTCTCCATTGTTGATTAAAAGCCGCACTGGTTCCTTTGCCCCCGCCGACAAACCCGCAGAAGACAGCCTGACAACACTTGCCACCCCGGGCACATACCATGCAGTTCTTACCGCATGGCTTGCCGACGGCAGTAAGCAGTCTGCCGCGCTCGGAGTGAACGTAGTAACATCCTATACAAATTACGTATCGCCTGCAGGCGGTAATGTGCCACCGTACACTACGTGGGCGACTGCCGCTGGCGGCATTCAGGAGGCGATAGACGCGAATAACTATGCAGGCGGCGTGGTCCTTGTGACAAACGGCACTTACTCCAGCGGAAGCACGACGGTTCGTATCGGTCAGACCGGGAACCGTGTGGCGATTACCAATCCGGTTACCGTTGCGCAGTGTCAACGGCCCGGATTATACGTCAATAGCCGGAAGCACCTCTCGGGATGTTCGCGGTGCCTATATCGGAGAGTACGCGGTTCTGGAAGGCTTTACTGTCAGGGACGGCAGGTGTTGCAAGCTATTGTATCACCAACGACGTGGAGTACATGTTTCAGCAGATCAAGGGCGATGACGATGTTCTGAGGACTGGCGCCTTGTGGGCGCTATCCACTTCGGCGGACACGAATCTTCTTCAGGCGGCTATTCATGAGGCGCGGAAACGGATGACGCCGCATACTAGGAATATGCTGTCCAATCTCAAATACAGAGCCGATATAATGCGTTATTTGACTGCCAGTGCTCCTCCTGAAGAGCAACTCAGGCAGTTGCTTCGGAGTGCTGGCGGTTGTATCGTATCGTGATGGCTCCGGCAGGATGGATACCTTATGTCTACCTACTCCCGCCGGAGACTGGTGGTTCTCCGAGGTGAAGCGGATTTACGACATGGACCCTGAGTTGTACGGAAAGGTGATCCGCAACCCCCTCCAGCCATTCAGCCTGCCGCTTTCTCAAACTTGATAACCTTTGACTTATTGTCAGGCAGGATTGACCAGAACTGTTCGGCGTTCCTCTTGGAGACGGCTGATCTGTAATGTGCAAAGAGCGTCTGGTTTCCCCGGTGCCCCATTTGAAGAAGCGTGGCATTTACATTGTTATGTTGTGCCAAATAGAAAGATGCAAAAGTATGTCGCATTGCATCAATACCCCATTCAAGGTCGGATTTCTCTATAACCTTGTTGAAAGCTTTTCGTGAATAATAAATTGAGCCCTTATTTCTGCGGTAGGGGAGAAGCCATGAAACAAGATTATCGCTCAAGTCTACGTAGCGGACTTCATCTGTTTTTGTAGAATACACAAAAATTTCCTTCGTGTTCCAATTAATGTTTTTCCAATCAAGAATTCTGAGTTCAGCCATGGGTCTGAGGCCAGCGAAAATACCTATAGCAAAATATGGTACCATCTCTGGTTCATATTCAGAAGCTGTAGTGAGTATAGTGTTTACTTCAGAGACAGAGAAGATGCGTGGAGGTTGTTTTCTTGATTTGGTTCTTGATCGTAATACGCCGTCGACAGGGTTGAGTAGTAGATGATTTGAGTGAACCGCATAATTGAAAAAGCCGCTGAGATAATTCTTGTAGTTGTTTCTATTGGCGCCTTTGAAGCCGTTGCTGTCAAGCCAGTGTTCTATTTCAAATGTTGTCAGGTCATGAAGCTGGTGAGAGCCAAAGTCTTTTGCAAATTTGCCTACGCGTGTTCGTAAGCTGGCTAAATGACTTTCAGAAAGACCTGCTGTTATCTTGCGCTGAAGATAGTATTCGTACATTTCTTTGACTGTCAGAGCTCCTCCAGCAGGCGCCGTATGCCTAATATAGAAATTGGCAGCGTCTTCTAATGAAGCTTTGTTGTTCAGGACCCGGAGCGCCTTGGCTGCATCTTTCTTGTCTGCTTCCGTGAGGCGGAGAGCATCATGGCCGAGCTTATTACGTTCTATCCGTTTCTTGTTTGCATATCGTTCTGCGTGCTTCTTGTTCCGAAAGGGCTTGCCCTGATCATCCTTCCGGACGAACTTCCGTTTGCCGTCTACAATGCCGAGATCCACAACCCAGTAGGAGTAGACGGTGCCCTTGACTTTTGTCTTTCTCTTACGTATCTTCGGCCATGTTTGCATTTTTGTTTTCTTGCGTGTGCGGGGCATAATTCACTTCTCTTTCTTTGCCTTTGGGAGAAAAATGTAGCAAATGCGTAGCAAACACGCAAACGGAAAATGCAGGAAACTGCATAAAGCCCTTTAACTAAAGGCTTACGGCGGCGTAGCTCAGTCGGTCAGAGCAGTGGAATCATAATCCACGTGTCCGGGGTTCGAATCCCTGCGCCGCCATTCGTCGGTATGACATATCCACTGCCACATCATAAAACCGGCATTGTCTACAGCCCGGCCTATAAGCTTCACACGCCGACTCCCTGGCATCCGGAATCGCCCTCAAGATGCGGCGCGATTATGCGGGGAATCGAGTCCGCCGTGCCTGCGGACAGAAGAACCTTGATTGAGCCGAGAAAAGCCGAAGAGTCCGACATACTGCTTTGCCATACCGGCCCGTACCTGGAAATTGTCAAACGGGACGTCAAAGCGGGAGCGCGCGTCCTCAGCACAGGCGACACGGAGATTTCGGGAAAGTCCTTTGAGACAGCTCTTCTGGCCGCGGGCGGGGTGCTCGAGGCGGTGGATTCAGTGATCGCCCGGCGCGTGAGTAACGCGTTCTGCGCCGTGCGTCCTCCGGGACATCACGCCACGAGAAACAGGGGCATGGGGTTCTGCATTTTCAACAACGCGGCAATCGGGGCTCGTTACGCACGGAAAAAACACGGTGTTGAAAAGGTCATGATCGCGGACTGGGACGTACACCACGGCAACGGGACACAGGACATATTTTACGAAGACGAAAGCGTGTTTTATTTCAGCGTGCACCAGTGGCCGCAATACCCCGGCACGGGAGCGGCGGCTGAGACGGGAGCGGGCAGGGGAAAAGGCACAACGCTGAATTGTCCCCTGGGAGCCGGCAGTGGGGGCAGTGAAATAATACGGATTTTCAATGAAAAACTCGTGCCCGCGGCTGAAGAGTTCAGACCCGATTTCATATTTGTGTCCGTCGGATTTGACTGCCTGAAGAGAGATCCTATCGGCGGGTTCGTGCTGGACGAGAAGGATTTTGCGGAATTGACCCGGATTGTTCTGAAAACGGCCGAAACGCACTGCGGCGGCCGGTTGATTTCGGTGCTGGAGGGAGGTTACGATCTGGAGGCGATGGCCTCGGCGGCGGGGCGTCATGTCGCGGCCATGGCGGGTTTATGATTGATTCCGAAGGTGTGAACAGGTAATTATGCGTTTATTCGGTAAACGCATGGAAAGGAAGGACTGAAGTGAACGAGTGGATATTGTACGGCGCAATCGGAGCCGGCGTTCTGGGGCTGGTTTTTGCAGTGTGGAAATCGTTCTGGATCAAGCGGCAGGACCCTGGAACGGAGAAAATGCAGGAGATCGGGGCGGCCATAAAAGAAGGCGCGATGGCTTTCCTGACGCGCGAGTACAAGGTGCTCGCCATTTTTGTAATAGCCGTGGCCGGGCTTCTGGTGGTCGGCAACGAAGGCAACCTGCGCCTGGTGGCCGTGTCGTTTGTCGCGGGAGCGCTGTGCTCCGGAGCGGCGGGTTTCTTCGGCATGCGCGTGGCGACAAGCGCCAACATGAGAACAACGCACCGGGCGCGCGAGGGACTCACGCAGGCTTTAAAGGTTGCCTTTTCCGGCGGCCTGGTGATGGGGCTGAGCGTCGTGGGACTGGGTATCGTGGGGCTGGCGACGCTGCTTCTGGTCTATACGCACATGTTCGGATACACGATAGAGGCGCTGAAGGGGACGGTTCTGCCGATAGTGAACGGTTTCGCAATGGGCGCTTCATCAATCGCGCTGTTCGCACGCGTCGGCGGCGGCATTTATACAAAGGCCGCGGACGTGGGAGCGGATCTTGTGGGCAAGGTCGAGGCGGGAATACCCGAGGACGATCCTCGCAATCCGGCGACCATAGCGGACAACGTCGGCGATAACGTGGGCGACGTTGCCGGCATGGGAGCCGATCTCTTTGAGTCTTATGTCGGATCAATTGTGGCTTCCATGGTGCTTGGGGCCTCGGCCGGGAGCCTGAACCTGGTTTTGCTGCCGCTTCTGCTCGCCGGCATCGGAATCGTCGTTTCGATCGGTGGTTCTTTCCTGGTCAGGACAAGAGAAGGGGGTAATCCGCAGACGGCCCTGAACGCTGGAACGTTCACCGCGGCCGTCGTAATGGCGGGATTGACCTACCCGCTGGTAATGAGATTCGCGCCTGAAGAGTTTACGCTGGCCGGTACCGTTTACAAACCGATCGGCATCTTCTTCGCCACAATTGCCGGACTTGCCGCCGGCGTTGCCATCGGCATGCTTACGGAATATTACACCGCGGAAAACCGCACCCCGGCCCATAAAATAGCCGAGGCTTCGAAGACCGGGGCGGCCACTAATATCATTGCCGGGCTGGGCAACGGAATGGCTTCTACGGCAATGCCGGTGCTTTGCATTGCCGCCGCGATTCTGGTGGCATTTCATTTCGCGGGTCTGTACGGCATAGCGATCGCCGCCCTGGGTATGCTTGCCACAACGGGCATACAGCTTGCGGTGGACGCCTACGGGCCCATAGCGGACAACGCGGGAGGCCTGGCGGAAATGGCCGAGCTCGGGCCGGAAGTGAGAAAACGAACCGACAAGCTGGACGCGGTAGGAAATACTACCGCCGCCATCGGCAAGGGTTTCGCGATCGGTTCGGCGGCGCTCACCGCCCTGGCGCTGTTTTCGGCTTTTCGCGAGACGGTCTACAATATCCGCGTTAACGAGGGCTGGGCGGAGGCGGCTGCGGTCGTAAACATCGACGTGACGGACCCGATTGTGATGGCAGGCCTGTTCATAGGGGCGATGCTGCCTTTCCTGTTTTCTTCTTTCGCGATGCAGGCGGTTGGACGGGCCGCTTTCGCCATGATAGAAGAGGTTCGCCGTCAGTTCCGAGAAATCCGGGGACTTCTTGAGGGCGAAACCAAGGCCGAATACGCCAGGTGCGTGGACATATCCGCCGCCGCGGCAATCAAGCAGATGATCATGCCGGGTCTCCTGGCCGTTCTGACGCCGGTGATCGTGGGCTTCGGAGGGAGTTACATCTGGGGCGCCAGGGCCGGCGTGCAGATGCTGGGAGGGGTGCTTGCCGGAGTGACTGTTTCCGGCGTGGTGATGGCGCTCTTCATGGCCAACGCGGGAGGCGCGTGGGACAACGCCAAGAAGTATATCGAAGGCGGCGCCTTCGGGGGCAAAGGCTCCGACGCGCACGCCGCGGCCGTTACCGGCGACACGGTGGGCGATCCGTTCAAGGACACCGCCGGTCCATCGCTCAATATCCTCATCAAGCTGATGAGCGTTGTCTCACTGGTGATTGCGCCGATGCTGGCCCTGATCGCCGCTTGACGGGCATGCCGTGCGGATACCGGTATGAAAGTGCTTTTTCTCGGTACCGGCACTTCGGTGGGAGTGCCCATGATAGGCTGTGACTGCCCGGTCTGTACTTCTTGCGACCCGCGCAACAGACGGCGGCGGGCTGCCGTATACCTGACTTCCGGAGAACGGGACCTGGTAGTTGATACCCCGCCGGATTTCCGCGAGCAGGCGCTTGAATATGGAATTCGGCACGTTGACGCGGTGCTGATTACTCACTCGCACGCGGACCATATTTTCGGTCTGGACGACATTCGCAGGTTCAACACTATTCAGAATTGCGCCATTCCGGTATACGCTTCCTTGTCCGCGACTGAAGACCTGCGCCGTGTTTTTGATTACGTGGAACTGGACAAGGTCGAAGGAATGTACCGCCCCCAGCTTGAGTTCATGGAAGTGTCTTCTTCGTTTTGTATCGGGAATATCGGCGTCGAGCCCCTGCCCGTGAATCACGGCTCAAAGCCGACTTTCGGTTTTCTGTTTTCCGCCGAGGGGCGGCGTTTCGGCTACGTGCCGGATTGCCGCGAAATGTCGGAGGAAACAGTGGCGAAGTTCAGGGGCATCGACGTAATGGTGCTGGACGCGTTGAGGCACAGGCCGCACAAAACACACTTGACCCTTGAAGCCAGTGTGAAACTGCTTGAGGAAATCGGCGCCGGCCGTTCATTCATTACGCATATGTGCCATGACCTGGACCATGAAGAGACGGGAAAAAGTCTTCCTGGCGGAATTTCCGTTTCGTACGACGGCTTGGAAATAGAAGTGTAGCGAGCTACGTTTCGGGTCTGAATACGGCGAAGAAACTAGCCAGGTAAAGCAGGTAAAGCGAGAGAAGGACCAGCCCTTTGGCCCTGGTCAGCCTGTAACCCGTTCTCAGAAGAACCAGCATTGTCCCGACTATTATGAACATCGAGGGAAACATGAAAAACAGTTCTTTTCCGGTGAGTGTAAGGGGGTTGGCCACGGCCGAGGCGCCGGCCACCCAGCAGATATTCATAACATCGGCCCCGATGATATTGCCCACGGCCACGGCGCCTTCGCGTTTGCGGGCGGCTGTCACACAGGTTGCCACTTCGGGTATGGACGTGCCCAGGGCGACAAGCGTGAGGGCCACGATACCTTCGGGAATTCCGAAAGAGAGCGCCACGGACTGGGCCGAAAGAACTATAGCCTGGCTCGATACCACGATACCGGCAAGGCCGATGCCGAAGAAAGAAAACATCTTCGTGCACGAAGCGTGTTCTATGTCCGTGAGTTCATCAATATCAAGCGTTTCGGTGAGTTCTCCGCGTTTGTGTTTGTTGAAAAGCACACCCATGTACACCACAAAAAGCATCAGGAGGGCGGCTCCTTCCCACCGGTCCAGGGTGTGGTCGCCTATAACGAAGGCGAACGCGAGAACTTCCATAGAGATGAGAAAGAGAAATGAACTGTTGAGAACGGCGGGAATCACAGCTATTGCCGCCGGCGAAATTATCGCCAGGAGAGGCAGTGCGAGGCCGTCGTCGCAGATCACCGAGCCGATAGCGTTGCCCAGGGCCATTTCCGGACTTCCACGGAGCGCGGCGGTAAGAGACACGGAGAGTTCGGGGGCGGTGGTTGCCAGGGAAACGAGAACAATGCCTATGACAAGACGGGGTATTCTGAATTTTTCAGCAAGAGCGACCGAAGCGTCGACAAACATGTCGGCCGATTTCGCCAGGACCGCGAAAGAAACGAGAAGCGTGATCCATGCCATCCAGACATGCCCGTTGAGAAAAGCGCCTATCGTACCGGTCATGGGGATGATAGTATGGAGTGAGGTGCCGCGTGTCGAGTGTCGAGTGCTTGCCTCGGCATAGTTACGTCCGTCTTAGGCGGACGGGACGAAGACGGGGCAAGTGCGGGAGGAGGCATATACTGATGGCACGGATTGGGACAGTAGAGGGCGCAGGGTAGATGTTTTACGATTCACATGCGCATTTCGGGAGCTTTGCCTCCGATGAAGACATTGTTTCCGTAGTCGAGCGGGCGAAAGAAGCGGGTCTGTCGGGTATTATCGCCGTGGGCGGCTCACCGGCGGAAAACGCGGCCGCCCTGAACGCCGCGCGGTTGTGTCCGGAGACGGTCCGCGCGGCCGTGGGGTACGACCGGGACGAGGCGGCTTCGTTCGGGAAAGGGGAACGCGAAAGCGACCTGGACGAGTTGGCCGGCTTATTGAGCGGGAGTGAAAGCGGGCCGAACCGGGCAGTCGCTCTTGGCGAAATCGGCCTCGATTACCATTACAGCGGGGAAACCGCGCCTGCACAGAGGGATCTTTTCAGGCGCCAGCTTGAAATTGCCGCGCAGGCGCGTGTGCCTGCGATAATACACAGCAGGGAAGCCGAAGATGACACTGTCGAAATAATAGACGCGTGTATCGACCGGGAATTAGTGTCTGAGGGAAGAGGGGGTGTGCTTCATTGTTTCACCGGCAGTATTTCTTTCGCCGGGCAGATTGTGGAACTGGGGATGTACGTGAGCTTCAGCGGGATCGTAACCTTTCGCGGTGCCGGCGGGTTGCACAGGGCGGTCCGCGAGGTCCCGGACGACCGCCTGCTGATAGAAACGGATACTCCCCGCCTGGCGCCCGAGCCGCACCGGGGGAAAAGGAACGAGCCGGCGCACCTTAAATGTATCGCGGAGACAATAGCCGAATTGAGAGGGTGCGCGGTTGAGGAGTTAGCCGAAATTACCGCGGCAAACGCGGCGAGGCTTTTCAAAGCCCGATAACGTTCTCACAGCAGAGCGCGTAATGGCACGGATATGATGCTGATGAGAGCCAGGTGTATGAAACCTATGGCGAAAAAGACGATTAAGGGAGTGAGATCGAACATTCCCACGCGCAGGGGGTACCTTTTCAGCGGGCCGAGAATGAAATCCGTCCATTCACGGCAAACGTAAAGCAGGCGGCCGGAAGCGGTCACGGTCGATAGAAGCGATCCTATTACAAATAAAAAAAGAGCGCTGGATATTACCGGCAGAACATTGATTATACCGGCTGCGGAAAGCATCACAACGAGCATGACGAAAGCCGAAGGAGTACCGGCAGAGGTCTGTATGCCCGTTCCTCCGGCGGAACGTTCGACAAGATGCAGTCCCAGAATTACCGCGCCCGAACAGATAAGAAGAAGCAGAGGACGGAATTCCGCTCTGAACCATGTGAACGGCTGGGAGGCCCCGTGGAGGGCACTGCCGGGACTGGAAGCATGATCGCCGGGATTGAAGAAGGTATAAATCAACGAAATGGACCATAGTTTCAGCAGGAATACGGCGAAGGAAAAGAAACTGAACAGTGAACGGAGCGCGACGCCGCCCCCGGTGCAGGAAAACTGATACAGTCCCCATTGCACACTCCAGGCGGCGCGCGCCGGGACCAGAAAACCGCGCAGGAGCAGTACGGCCGATACGAGGACGGCCGCGGCGGCCCTGAGCGGCAGAGGCCGGGCAAAGGACCCGAGAAACATAAGCAATTTTCCGGCGATGCGCTCCGGACCGGCCAGATAAGGATTGAAAAGCAGATCGCTTTCCTCAGCCCAGATTCTAATCCAGAATACGAGCAATGCCGCGTTTATCAGGGTGTCCCAGGTTCCCGTCTGCATGGGGGCTATATTCAACGGTTCGAATCCCTTCGTCAAGGGTACTGACGTCTTAGCAAACGCCACCCCTGAAACGGGCTTTCAGAAAGACCAAGTTTTATGGGGTTTATCGCGAGGGGGCTCATCTTCGTCTCGATCCTCGTCGAGATCCTCGTCGACTGGACACTCATGCCGGGGTTGACCCACAATCAACTTGCGACCGCAGAAATCCAGGTGTGGCGGTTTGGTAAGACCTCAGAGGGCAGTAGAGACGTTGTGGAAGCGCTCTTATAATCCCGTAGATCCCGTAGATCCTGTCAGAAAATTCCCCCGGCCTTTCTTACGGAAGCGCTTGATTCGGGGGGGAGCGGGATATAGGATGCTCAGCGGGCCTGAAGGGTCAGTGCCCGATGGAGCGCAGTATGTCAAACAACGTATACCCAGGCAAAGAGGAGTACCTTCGTCTCGCGGAGAACCACGACGTAATTCCCGTCTACAGGGAATTGCTCGCCGACATGGAAACGCCGGTTTCAGTTCTTCAGCGATTCGCCGACATGCCGAACTGTTTTCTCCTGGAAAGCGTGGAAGGAGGAGAAACATGGGGCAGGTATTCCTTTGTCGGTGTGAACCCCGACCTTTTCCTTGAAGCCGATCACTCGCAGGCTTCCGGCCGTACGCTGGAAGCACTGCGCCGGATATACGATAATGTCCGCGTGGCCGAGCTTGAAGGCCTGCCGCGGTTTTTCGGGGGAGCAGTGGGATTTATAGGCTACGAGGCGATATCGGAGTTCGAACGGGTACCGGCGCCGCGGAAGGGGCCGGAAGACCCGGGACCCGTGAGCCGTTTTCTGAGCGCAGACAGTCTGATCGTTTTCGACAATGTCAGGCACACGATGAAAATCGTGGTATGTACCAGGCCGGACCGTGAAGGTTCGGCCCAACAGGCCTATCAGCGCGGAATCGAGAAGGTGTCGGAAATCGTCGGCACGATTCAGTCGCCTGCTCCGGAACGAACGGCTCAGTCGTATCCGCCGGCTCATTTCGAGTCGAACATGAGCCGTGAAGACTTTGCACGGATCGTAAACAAGGCAAAGGAATACATATACGCCGGAGACATAATCCAGGCCGTGCTGAGTCAGCGCTTCAGCGCCCGCACCGACGTGCCTGCGATACAGCTTTACCGGGCACTGCGCCTGCTGAATCCCTCGCCTTACATGTTTTTCTTCAAAACAGGCGAACACGTGCTGGTAGGCTCTTCGCCGGAGATAATGGTGCGGCTGACCGGCAGTAAGGTGGAGCTTCGGCCGATAGCCGGAACCAGGCCCAGGGGCGCGACCCCGCAGGAAGACAGAAAACTGGCGGATGAGCTGTTGAAGGATGACAAGGAGAAAGCCGAACACGTGATGCTGGTGGATCTGGGACGAAACGATATCGGCAGGGTCGCGGAAGCCGGCAGTGTACAGGTCCCTGAATATATGGTGATAGAAAGGTACAGCCACGTTATGCACCTGGTGTCGCACGTCCAGGGTATTCTCAGAAAAAGGCTTGACGCTTATGACGTTATAGGGGCGACGTTTCCCGCGGGAACATTGACCGGCGCTCCGAAGATCCGGGCCATGGAAATCATTAATGAACTTGAGCCCGGAACCAGGGGCGCCTACGGCGGAGCCATGGGATACGTGGGGTACAACGGGAATATGGACATGGCTATTACGATCAGGACTCTGGATATTTCTCCCGGTTCTGTTTCCGTCCAGGCGGGGGCGGGTATAGTATACGACTCCGTGCCTGAAAGGGAATTCGACGAAACGTGCCACAAAGCGCGGGGAATGCAGAAAGCCGTGCAGATGGCTGTCGGGGGCCTTGAAGTACCCGGCGGACCGTGAACCATGCTGATACTCATCGATAACTACGATTCATTCAGTTACAATCTCGTGCAGGCGCTTGCTGGGATGGGCGCCGATGTCAGAGTCTTCCGCAACGACGTCGTAACTCCCGAGGAGATAGCCGGAATGAAGGCCGAGGGGATAGTGATATCGCCGGGCCCGGGCACGCCCGGCGACGCGGGCATTTCGGTCGATTTGATCCGTCTGCTTTCCGGCACAACACCGATACTGGGCGTGTGTCTCGGACTCCAGTGCGTGGGCGCCGCGTTCGGGGGAGCGGTAGGGAACGCGGGCAGGATAATGCACGGCAAAACTTCCGCGGTCAGGCACGACGGATCACGGCTGTATCGAGGAATTAAGAACCCGTTTACCGCCGGACGTTACCACTCCCTGGCCGTGGAGCGTTCAAGTGTTCCGGCGGAATTGACAATTGACGCGGAGAGCGACGACGACGGCGAAATAATGGGCTTGCGCCATCAAAGCCATCCTACTTACGGCGTTCAGTTTCACCCTGAGTCGGTGCTTACCCCGAGCGGTAAGAAGCTGATTAGGAATTTCCTGGGGATCGTGGGCGAGTATTCCGGTTCCTGAGGATGAATACGGGATGCGGGATGGGGGAGGGGACGTCCACTGATGGCGCGGATTCGGAGAGTCCAGGGAAACGAGAGTTCTTTATTGGATCGAAAAAGGGATTAGACGGGATCAACAAGATCAACAGGATAGCCGGTCGGCAATTATGCGGCTGTGTTTGCATAATTGCCGGCGTGCTGGGGTCTCCCGGATCCTGTAAATCCTGTCAAAAAAATCTCCGGGAAAGGGGAAAACAAACATGAAACAGTATCTCTCGGAAATTGTTGAAGGCCGGGATCTTTCTCAGAGCGCCATGGGCGAGGCGTTTGACCTGATCATGTCCGGAGAAGCCACGCCCGCGCAGATAGGGGCTTTTATAGCGTCTTTGCGCGTAAAGGGCGAAACCGCGGAGGAAATCGCGGGAGCGGCGTCCTCAATGCGGCGTCACGCGGTTTTTATCGACGCGGCCGGGGCCCCGGTAATCGACACGTGCGGCACGGGAGGGGACAAATGCGATACTTTCAACGTATCCACCACGGCGGCTTTCGTGGCTGCGGGCGCGGGCGTTCCGGTGGCGAAACACGGCAACCGGGCGATCAGCAGTAAATGCGGTTCAGCGGACCTGCTGGCTGAACTGGGAGTAAATATAGAGGCCGATCAGGCCACCGTGGAAGAATGTGTACAGGAAACAGGAATAGGCTTTCTTTATGCGCCCAGACTGCATCCGGCAATGAAATACGCGATGACGCCAAGACGGGAACTGGGCATAAGAACCATATTTAATATGCTTGGTCCTCTTACAAACCCGGCCGGCGCCAGAAGCCAGATAATAGGAGTCTTCTCTCCCGATTTGACGGAACCGTTCGCGGAGGTGTTGAAACTGCTGGGGAGCAGGAAGGCGTTTGTCGTCCACGGGCACGACGGGATGGATGAGATAACCACGACAACGACCACGCGAATAAGTGAGCTTCGCGACGGGAGAATACGGACCTACGACTTCGATCCGGTAAACCTGATCGGCGATTACTCCGGGAGCGACGATCTGCGGGGAGGAGAGGCGTCCGTTAACGCCGGCATCAGCCGGGGCGTGCTTTCAGGAGAGAAAGGACCGGCCCGCGACATTGTGTGCCTGAATGCCGCCGCGGCAATCTCTGCGGGAGGGAAGTGTGACGATATAAGCGAGGGGTGGAAACTGGCGCAGGAATCGGTGGACAGCGGATCGGCAGAGCGAAAGCTCGAAGAGCTGATCAAGGCCACGGCTTCGTGATCAATTAAGAGAGTGATAGACGCATACCGCATGGGAGAACCACGGATTACACGGATGGTAATTGGTTGAGGAGGAGAGGGGACGTCCACGCTTCCCGCCTGTCGATTACCGAAAGCGGTATCGGCACGAGGATGGATGTTGAAAAACTTGAAGCGGCGGGTTATGATGGCTTTCTCATTGGAGAGACCCTGATGCGCAATGACAATCCGGAGAAACAATTGCGGGAATTGACCGGCCGTTAACTCATAAAGAGATGAATGAGCCATGGGGAAAAAGCCCAAAAGAATAATCAGGCGATCCGAGAAGGCATCTTCTTACAAACCGACTACCAGGAAAGAGCCGGTCCGTGTCTACGGCGAGGAGGAAAGCGCCGAGTTCGGTACCGACAGGATGAATATCACTCAGCAGGTGATACAGCATCCGGCCGTCCGGCAGAGCAGGGCGGACGATTCCGAGGAAACGAAATACGACCAGCTTTTTCACACAATATATGACGCCGTGTTCATTACATCTCTCGACGGTTCGATTCTGGAGGTAAACGCCCGCGCGGAACACAAATTCGGCCTCGAAAGGGCCGAACTTTGCGATAGGAACATTCTTGATCTGGTTTCGGGCGCGGACAAGAGAGTCCTGGACGTGTTGGGCGAGAATGTGGGGCAGAATAAATATACGGTTCTGGAAGCGGTATGTCTTCGGTCGGATAATTCACGTTTTTACGCTGAAATAGTTGTAAACCAGATGATGCGGAAAGAAAACCGCCTGTTCTGTTTCTTTATAAGAGACGCTACAGGCAGAAAACAGGCGGAACAGGATCTGGCGGCCGCGCAGGAAAAACTTCTGGAAGCGGAAAAAGCCCAGACGGCATTGGAGACCGTGTCCGCGGTCACGCAGGAACTCAACGATCCACTGCAGATATTGACGTGCCTGGCCGAACTGGATAAGAGAAGCGATTATCTCGAGCAGGTTGAGCGCATCAATTCAATTCTAAACCGGATCAAGAGAGAACAGACCGATGAAGAGAAAATTGAACATAAAACCGCTGAAAGCAGTCCGGTTTCATCCGAACCGCTGAGGGGCTGTGATTCTTCCAGAATGCTGGTGGTCGACGACGAAGAAAAAATCCGGCAGATTTTTGTTGAGGCCCTGAAATCTGCGTTTCCTGACGTAAGCGTCGACGAAGCCGGAGACGGACTGGAGGCCTTGTACAGATTCAAGGATAACCACTACGGCGTTATATTGATGGATATACTGTTGCCGGAGCTGGATGGCGAGGAGGCCTTCTACAAGATCCGCGAGATGTGTGAAAGCGAAGGCCGCGAGTGTCCGCGGTTCATATTCTGCACGGCTTTTGATGTTACCGACGGTCTGAAGGAAATCGTCGGGGACGGCAGGATTCACACATGGCTCAAGAAACCTGTAACAATGGCGGAAATCGTCGATAAGGCGGGAGAGCGTCTGAATATCGGACGGGATACCGGGCCCGGGAATCCGCCCGGGCATGACAACGGCCGAGGCGATGAGCACTGAGGTCAAAATTTGCGGCCTTACGAATCTGGAAGATTCCAGGGCCGCGTTGGAATACGGTGCGGATTACCTCGGGTTTGTCCTGTATGGGAAATCGCCCAGGAGTATATCGGCACGAAAGCTCGGAGAGATCGCGGCCGAACTGCCCGCCGACACGCAAACGATCGGTGTCTTTGTGAATGAAAAAAGGGACTTCATTGAAAGCGTGGCCCGGGACTGCGGGCTGTACGCCGTTCAATTGCACGGGGATGAAACCAGGAAAGATTTCGAAGCCATGGAAGTGCCGCTGTGGCGCGCGCTCAGACTTCGGGGAAATGACTGGCATCCACGGCCCCGTGAATGGCCGGCGGCGAGATACGTGGCGGACGCTGTAGTCCCCGGCATTTACGGCGGGACCGGAGTAACGGCTGACTGGCGGAAGGCATCCGAACTGGCGGCTGAATTTCCCGTTGTTCTTGCCGGAGGTCTGAATCCGGACAACGTAGCGGAAGCCGTCAGGAAGGTGCGCCCCCAGGCGGTGGACGTGGCCAGCGGTGTTGAGGCCAGGCCGGGCAAAAAAGATCTTAATATGGTTCGGTCGTTCATTCGGAACGCGCAGGCATGTGAAAGAAAGGATTCAGACACTCATGAAACAGGGGCCCGATAAAAAGGGGCACTTCGGGGTGTACGGCGGCAGATACGTGGCCGAAACCCTGATGCCGGCTTTGACGGAAATAGAGAAAGCGTATGAAGAGGCCCGTTCCGACAAGGCTTTTCAAGCTGAACTGCGGCGGTTGCTCGAGGACTACGTGGGACGTCCGTCCCCTCTGTATTTCGCGGAAAAGCTGACCGGGGAATACGGCGGCCCGCGGATATATCTCAAACGCGAGGACCTGGATCATACCGGCGCGCACAAAATTAACAATACTATCGGACAGGCTTTGCTGGCGCGGCGAATGGGCAAAAAAAGGCTGATGGCGGAGACGGGGGCCGGCCAGCACGGGGTGGCTGCGGCCACGGCCGCGGCGCTTTTCGGCATGGAATGCGTGGTTTACATGGGAGAAGAAGATATACGCAGACAGGCTCCGAACGTAAAACGCATGGAACTGCTGAACGCCGAGATAGTTCCCGTAAGTACCGGGACCCGGACACTGAAAGACGCGATGAGCGAAGCTCTGCGAGCCTGGGTAGCGGAGATCAGAACCACATTTTACGTTATCGGTTCAGTCGCGGGCCCGCATCCTTATCCGCTTATGGTGCGCGATTTTCAGACCGTGATCGGGCGCGAAACACGTGAACAGATTTTGAAAAAAGAAAAGAGATTCCCGGACATGATTATTGCCTGCGTGGGAGGGGGCAGTAACGCCGCGGGAATATTCATACCCTTTATTGAAGATGAAAGCGTAAGGCTTGTCGGTGTTGAGGCGGGAGGACTCGGGATTGCCACGGGCAAGCATGCAGCGAGTATCGGAGCCGGCAGGATAGGGATACTTCACGGCAGCAAGAGTTACGTGTTGCAGGACGAAAACGGCCAGATACTGAACGCTCATTCCGTCAGCGCCGGCCTCGATTATCCCGGCGTAGGACCTGAGCATTCTCTCTGGGCGGACGAAGGCCGGGTGGAATACTGCAGTGTCACGGACAGTGAGGCCCTGGAAGGATTCCACGATTTATCGAGGCTGGAGGGAATTCTGCCTGCGCTGGAGCCGGCACACGCCGTTGCCGAAGCGAAAAAGAGGGCGGGAAACATGTCCGCGGAAGACGTCGTTGTCATTAATCTTTCCGGTAGAGGAGACAAGGATGTGGACAGCGTTCTCGACACCCGGACGTGAGCCCCGCTCACGCGGACATTCGACATGAATCGCATTGATAAAAAGTTTGCGGATTTGAAACGGGAAAAAAGGACCGGATTTGTGGGATACCTCACCGCCGGAGATCCCGATGAGAAAACGTCTGAGCAGAACATTCGTACCGCCCTTGAGAACGGGGTGGACATTCTGGAATTGGGAGTTCCTTTCTCTGATGCCACGGCGGACGGTCCGACAATCCAGGAGGCGTCGCAAAGAGCTCTGGCCGGCGGGATGACCGTGTCCAAAGCGCTGGAGATGGTCAAGCGTCTGCGGCGTGATTTTGATCAGCCGATTGTGCTTTTCGGCTACTGCAATCCTTTTTTCCGGTATGGATTTGAGTCTCTCTGTTCAAATGCGGCGGAAGCAGGGGCCGACGGCCTGCTCATTGTGGACCTTGCCTTTGAAGAATCCTCCGAGATACGCGGACTGGCGGGGCAAAACGGTCTTTACCTTATCCCTCTTGCGGCGCCGACTACGGACGGCGGGAGGGCGCGGCGGATGCTCGAGAAGGGGGGCGGTTTCGTCTACTATATTATGGTGACCGGAGTAACCGGCATGAGGGAACGTACTGCTTCGGATATAGACAAACATATCGCGATACTGCGCGGGTGTTCGGACCTTCCGGTTGCCGTTGGGTTCGGTGTAAGGAATTCCGAGCAGGCACGTTCTCTTTCGCGGATGGCCGACGCCGTTGTGGTGGGAAGCGCTCTTGTCGAGGCGGCGAGGGAAAACAGACTCAAAACACTTGTGGCGGATTTGAGCCGGTCACTGCGGGGAAAGAGATAATGGCCTTTGACCCCCGAATCAGGAATCTTGCGCGTGTACTGGTCAGATACTGCGTCTCAGCGTCCCGCGGCCAGTGCGTCGGTATAAGCGGCGGAACCGAAAGCGAAAGCCTGATCGTGGCGGTATATGAAGAACTGCTCCGGTGCGGCGCATTTCCCGTGATCCGTATGACACCGGACGCCGTAATGGATTCATTCTATACCCTGGCCCGGGAATATCACCTGAAAACTCTTTCTCCTTACGAGCGCGCCTTCTCCCGCGTAGTGGATTCAACAATAAACATTCTGTCCAGCGGCAACACGAAATCACTGTCCGGCACTGTTCCGCGCAAACAGATGCGCATGGCCCGTCTTATGAAACCGGTCTGGAACACTTTGCGAAAAAAGCCATGGGTATTAACCCTTTATCCCACACGCGCCTACGCTCAGGACGCGGAGATGAGTCTGAGAGAGTTTGAAGATTTCGTGTTCGCGGCCGCATTTGCGGACAGACGGGACCCCATAGGGGCGTGGCGGCGGCTGGGAAAGAGACAGGAAAGGCTGATTGCCGGACTGCGCGGGGCCGGCAATATCAGAATTGAAGCCCCCGACACGGATTTAAACCTGTCGGTTAAAGGCAGAAAGTTTGTGAATTCAGACGGTCATAACAACATGCCGAGCGGCGAAATTTTCGCCGCGCCGCTGGAATCATCGGCTGAAGGACATATCACATTTGATTTACCTTCATGCCGGTACGGGCGGGAAATCGCGGGTGTCAGGCTGACCTTCAGGAAGGGCGCGGTGGTAAACGCTTCGGCTGAGAAGAACGAAAAATTCCTGAAAACAATGCTGAAAACCGATCGGGGCGCGCAACGTCTGGGAGAAATAGGGATAGGCACGAATTATTCAATCAACAAATGCACACGGAATATTCTTTTTGATGAGAAAACCGGAGGAACGGTGCATCTGGCGCTCGGCAAGTCTCCTTCTGGGACCGGGGGACGCAACTCTTCGGCTATCCACTGGGATCTCATAAAAGACCTTCGCAAGGGCGGGTCCATAAAAGTGGACGGTCGAAAATTCCAGCGGGACGGAAAATTCATTCGCGGCTGAATCAGCCTTGAACATTGCCGGCTGGATCACCGCTGTTTCTTGCCGCCTTGCTCACTACCTGGCCGTCGGGGGGGAGATCCTGCCTTGAAAGACCCTGTCTCCGCAGAACGTCGTCTGTCGTTTTAAAGTGGCACTTTGACGTTTCCAGAAGAATCTCCGCCCCCATTTTTTCTATCAACTTTGAAGCGCTGTCTTTCACCGCGGAAGAGGCGCCTTTGGGAAACGGGAGTTCGTATTCCTTTTCCATTTTTTTCAGTGAATGTACGAATTCCGCCCTTGCCAGTATTGACGCCGCCGCAACGGCTATGTCCGATTCGGCTCTGTGCTTCTGGACAAGTTCGATTTCACGGCCTTTCCTCATAAGCGCGTTCCGGACCTGGGATTTAACGCCGAATTGATCGGCTACGGCCCGCGGGCATTCAGGAACAATTTCAAGGAGATTTTCAATTGCCCTTGCATGGGCCCAGGCAAGCATGGCGTTTACGCTCCGCATTTTCGCGTACAGGGCGTTATACGACCTCGGTCCTATCCGCACGACGCTGAATCTCCTGTCCAGAAGCTTGCGGATATCGCGCCCCATATCCATGGCCTTTTTGTCGGTGGAAACGGACTTACTGTCACGGACGTTCATTTCACGCATGGCATCCACCAGTGTTTTGTCCACGTAGGCCGCGGCAGTGACCATGGGACCGAAAAAGTCGCCTTTTCCGCTTTCATCCACGCCCAGATGAGGACGCGAAATATCCGGATCGAGAACGTCTTCATACCCCAGGGCCGCCTGTTTCAGAACAAGAGGCTCGAGCACGAAAGTAACGAAATCCTCCGCCCCTTTTCCCTGGGCGACGCATTTGCCGCTTTTGTACAGGGCTATGACGCAGTCCTCGGTCTTGGCGGCAATACTGGCGTAAGGAACTTCCGCAAGCCTGTAGTTGCCCTGTCTCAGGATGCCGCTCAGTACCTCTTGCTGTAGGGAATCCAGCTTATAAGTGAAAGAATTACGCTTAACCATATCCTTAACTTAGCAAAGCGGGTATTAACATTCAAGAAGCTGTTCGGACCTGAAGTTTTCGTATTGACGGGTCCGGCTTTTCAAGGTTAATATACGCGGCACTTTGGACGGTTCTTGTAATCGCCCGCGGGTGCACGGAGAAAGCGGCGGGCTAAAAGGAGGAAACTGATGACAGGAGTTTCACGAATACTGAGGCTGGTGCCGGCTTTTTTGCTGATTACGGGGTTTTACGAAGTCAGAGGCGAACAGTCGGGGCCGGTGTCATTCAAAGTCGATCTCAGGGCTGATATTACCGACAACCGCGATTCGGATACCCGGGAAGAAAGCAACCTGGACTTTTACGTCGAACCCAGGGCGGATTTTTCCCTGCGAGGAGGTCCCTTTGCGGGGAACATTTTTTACGCGCCCGCATACCGCTACAGAACGGATCCCAGCGCTACTCAGAACGAATCTCAGCTTTTTCACGATTTAGGCGTAAAGCTGTCACGGGCCGTAAACCAGAATCTGCAGTTCAAACTTGACGAACACTTCAGCTACACGGATGATCCCTCGGTTCAGGAAGGCGGGACGACCCTGAGACGTGACAGCAGTTTTGTTCTGAACCGCGCACAACTCGACGCCATATACAAGGTAAGCCGTCGCCTGACAATGAAAGTTGACGGCGCGCACAGAATCAAGCGCTACGACGATGATGAGAGAGCTTTGGAGTCCGATGAAGACAGCTTGAGCGGCGGGCTGTCCCTCTGGGGCCATCCCCGCCGTAAAGTGAGACTTACGGCACTGGTTCGGGGGGGGGATTACAATTACGACAGTTCTCAGGGCATAGAAAGAGGTTTTGTTTCTCTGATGGGAGCGCTCGGTCTGGACCGGGCCGTGAGCAGGAACTCGCTGGCAAGCGTGCAGGCTGGAATGACGGCGCTGAACTACGCGGACAGCTCGCTCGGCACGGAAGGCGCCCCCTTTGTGAGCCTTTCCCTGGAAACCGAAACAGGACGCAAAACGAGTATTTCCGCTTTCGGCAAATACGAACTGAGGGATTCGGACGTGTATCCGTTTGCCTCGCAGGCAAACGCTTCCGCGGGCGTCGGTGTTGACTGGAAAGTCGGCCGCAGTCTGTCTTTCGGTGCGTCCGGCAAGTACAGCCTCGGCAGATACGAAGAAGATTACGCCCCGGCTTCCGCGCCCGATTCGGCTTATTCCCAGGGAGTCAAGAGCGGTGACGAGAAAACAATCACGGCAAGCGTGCGGGCGGCGTACAGATTCAGCCGGAGAAACAGTCTGAAACTGACCCAGAGACTGGAGGACGTAGATTCCGATGTGGATGTGTCGTTTACAAGAAACGACACCGTATTGGCCTTCTCTACCGAATTCTAGTCTTGAGGAATCAGGGGGCGCGAGGGCATCCGGAAAGCCGCTGAAAGCATGGCCGATCCCTCTTACTTTTCTGCGGAGGACTTTTTTTCTGACCCTTCGGTGCCTGGATGACAGAAACTCAGGAAAACCTTCACTTTCTTGACTACTGGCGCGTGATACGAACGCGCAAGGAAGTCATAATAGCCGTCTTTCTGCTGGTTGTTCTGGCCGGTATTGTGATTACCTACACGATGCCGAAGGTTTACAGATCGTCGGTCCTCATACAGGTCAAACCGGAGTCCGAGCAGGAAGTGCAGGTGTTTCCCAGCCGCTACGTTCGATACGATCCTCTCTTTCTGCGCACGCAGTTTGAAATCATTCAGTCGCGAAACATTGTCGAAGCAGTCGTACGCGACCTCGGCCTTACCGAGAAACTCGGGAGAGGCTACGGTTATCTTGAAACGGCAGGAAACAGGAGTTTTGAAATCACGTGCGGCATAGTGACCGGCGGAATGGAGGTTCAGCAATACAGAGACACCAATCTGATACAGGTTCAGATGTACCTGAAAGAGATAGATGGGGACTCTCGCGCCGCTCCGGAGCTCGCGGCGCGGATAGCCGACAGCATAGCTGAAGCCTTTCGCGGCCAGAGAGAAGAAAGGCATCGCAGTAAGATCCAGTCGGCTCTTGACGCCATGGAAACTCGTCTGGCCGAGCAGGAGAAAAGGGTGAGGGAGGCCCAGGAATGGGTGAACGAAATCAGAAAAGAATACAAAATTTCCGTGTTGGGAAAAGGGGCGGGCGGGGAAGTAACGGATCTTAACGCCAGTATTCGCAACCTCGATTCAATCAGGACAAATGTCAGGATGGAACTGGCGGACAAAGAATCGAAACACAAAACCGTTACGGGTCTGAAACCCGAGGAACTGCGCGACGCGGTTATGTACGTTGTGGACGACCGCGCGCTTGCTTCGCTGGTTTCCAGAAAAAGAGACGTTGAAATTGACCTTTCCCGGCTTCGCGTGAACTACGGCCCCAAACACCCCGAAGTACTGACCAAGACTGTGGAGCTGGAGGAGCTGAACGAGAAGATCGCGGAAGCTATTTCCGGGCTTAAGAACGGCATCAAAGCCGAGTACGAAGCGGCCAGGGAAAAACTCAGCATACTGGACAGCGAACTTGAAGAGAAGAAACAACAGTTAAGACTCGCGGAAAGCGAGGGTTACAGAAAATTCGAGGAAGCTCAGGACGAACTGCGCAGGCAGAAAGCCGTAAGAGACACTCTTCTGGCGCGGTACGAGGAAGAGAGAATCGACCTGGGAATTCCGTCCCGGAACATTGAAATAATTGAATCGGCCAGGGTGCCGCGCCCGGACGAGAACGTGCGGCCGAACAAGGCAATCAATATCGCTTTAAGCGTGATACTGGGGCTGGCCCTCGGCATCGGCATGGCTTACTTCGTGGAGTATCTGGATACTTCCGTCAAAACAATAGAAGAAATCGAACAGTACATGGGAGTGCCCGTCCTCGGCGTGGTACCGCAGAAAGTAAAGCCGTTCACGGACGAAAACTCCCGTACTACCCACGGGGAGGCCTACAGGGTTCTGCGGACAAACATAATATTCTCCAAGAAACTGAAAGAAAAGAAGGCGCTTTCGGTAACCAGCGGGAGTGTGGGTGAAGGCAAGTCCCTTACACTGTTTAATCTCTCCTGCGTTTGCGCGGAACTGGGAGACCGCGTGCTTATGGTTGATTCGGACCTTCACCGCCCGAGGCTTCACAAACTTCTCGGAGTATCAAGAGAAAACGGGCTTGCAAACGTGCTCGTGGGAGAAGTAGAACTGGAAGACGCCGTAAGATCCACCGGAATTTCAAATCTGTATTTTCTGCCCGCCGGCAGTCTTTCCGGCGGTACGCACGGCCTGATGGCCACGATCCGCATGAAGGAAGTGGTCAAGAGGCTCAGGGAAGCGTATGATATGGTGCTGTTCGATTCGCCGCCGATAGTCGGCGTAAGCGACGCTTCTTTGCTCGGCAGAGAAATGGACGGCATATTAATGGTAATTCAGCACAGGAAATATCCGAAGTCCGTTTCTACACGGGCCAGAAAGACTATTGAAGGCGTCGGCGGAAACCTGGTGGGCATAGTAATGAATAACATCAATATTTCGAAGGACTATTCATATTATTACGAACAGCAGACTTACCACGTGTACGGCAAAGCGGATAGACGCAGACGGAAGGCAGAGCGCAAGGGATGAAAAAAGGCGCCGCGCATATTTTGTTCGGTAAGCTTGTTCGCGGCACAGCTATTGCGGCCGTCATTGCGTCTTTGGCGGGAGCGGGCTGTCTGCCTGGCGGGCCGTCTGACTTGAGGTTCGGGGGCTGGAGGCCGGCAAGCGCGGATGTGGATCTGCCCGAGCAAAGATGGAGTCCGCTGGGTTTCGGCGACAAGGTGGTTGTGCAGATTGAAACACCGCAGGGGGCAAGATCCAAGCAGGCCGTAGTAGATCAGAACGGCGAGATCAACCTGCATCTTATAGGAAGAGTTTCCGTCAACGGCATGGCGGCTTCGGAAGCCGCAAGATTTATCGAACAGCGCTATGTGGAGGGCGGGATTTATCCGAGTGTCAACGTCAGTGTTCTGAAGCAGTCCGATGTGTTTTTTGTAACGGGCGAGATCAGGAAACCCGGTAAATACGAACTGACAGGCCAAACCACGCTCATGAAAGCCATAGCCCAGGCGGGCGGCTTTACGGAGTTTGCCTGGCGCTCCAGAGTACAGATTCAGGGCAGGAAGACCGAGACGTTCGATACCGGCGCGATAAAGGACGGGGTGATTGACGACCCGGTTGTCAGGTCGGGCGATATAGTTTTCGTGCCCGAGACGCCTTTTTAACCCGACCTGTTGATACAGTATGGTGAAACCGCAGATTACACTGATTGCGCCGGTCTTACTCGTAATCCGTGTCTAACGGTACCAGGTATTTTCGCGTGAAGCCTTTATATCGCAGAAACAAATTCAACTTATGGACAGCGGGGGTTCTGCTCTCGGTTATCGGCCTGGCCGGTGCCGCGCATGCGTGCAGGTCTTCGCTCGCCCAGTTCATGTACCTGAACGCCAAGTACGGCACACGGGTCAGGGACGTCCGGGGTATTGTCAGAAGGTGCAGATCGGCGCACCGGCTGTATCCGTACAATTACTATTTCTGCGCTTTCACGGCTGAACGTCTTTACCGTGAGAGGTCTGGAGCAGACGGCAGCGTGCTGGCGGATAGAATAGAGCTTGCCCGTTTCTGGTGCGAAGAGGGCCTGGACCTCAATCCATATAAGAGAAAGCTGAGAAGTCTGAAGGCGCGGCTCCTTGCAATCGAGTCTCCTGAGCGTGCCGCGCGTTACTGGGACGAGTTTGTCCAGTGGGATTTCTGGCGGCCTTCAAATCACGCTATACTCGTTGACCTCTACGTGCAGGCCGGCAAACTGGCTGAAGCGGCAAGGTCCCTCAAATGGCTGGAAGGAACGAAGTATCATGATCCCGCGGCGGAACAGATTGATTCTGCGTGGGAGAAAGAGAGAACGCTTCCATTTCAGGTTTCCGAGTAAGCAGAGTGTGTTTCCCGTATAACCCGCCTGCACGCCTCAAGCACCTGTTCAACGGAAATCTGCTTCATGCAGGTTATGGTACGGCATGGCTTGTGGTAGCCGAAAATAAAACACGGAGAACAGGGGAGGCTTTTTCTGACAACAGCGTGTTGTTTTGTTTCTATACCCCATTTACGATGATCGGTCGGACCGAATACGGCGACCGCAGGCGTTCCGAGAGCCGCGGCCAGATGAGCGAGACCGGAATCTCCGCTGATAAAAATCCTGGAGTTCCTGATTATCGCGGCCGTATCCTTCAAATCGCACTCTCCGGAAAACGAAACAACTCGTTCTCCCCGCTCCTTAAGGGTCCGGACAATGGATTTGTCCAGACGCATGTCCGGACGGCCGCCAGCCAGGGCAACGTCAAATCCGTGTTCTTTGCGTAGAGCGCCGATCAAGGCCAGAAAATTATCCGTTCCCCACCGCTTGTAGCGAGTACTGGCGCCGGTGTGAATAGTCGCGTAACCTCCGGAACTTCCGAGAGACTG
Source organism: Kiritimatiellia bacterium (assembly GCA_046483125.1). Classification (GTDB taxonomy): domain Bacteria; phylum Verrucomicrobiota; class Kiritimatiellia; order UBA8416; family JAWODU01; genus JAWODU01. Next base: position 42,981 of record JAWODU010000085.1, on the reverse strand, counting down.
AATTTGTACGCTGATCGGAGGGGACGGCTCGATGGGAGCGTCCGCGAGCAGGCCGTCGATATCGGGTTCCGGCGGGGAAAGCCCCAGCGGATGCGTAAGTTTCATGAATTGCAGAATTTCCGGCCCGTCCGGAGCATAGGGTACCAGATGGGTGTAAAGAGAGTTTCTCCGCGGATTTATATTGAAGCCGATGCGCACTGCCGCTCCGCTGAGGAATGCGAAGACGGCGGAGATGTTGTGAAACTGTTCTGTGTCAATGGCGAAATCGTAGTGTCGGGACAGCAGTGCGGCGAAGAAGGAAACGGGATCGGCATCGTAGGTGAGGGCACTGCAGTTTAAGCCCGAGAGCCGCAGGACATTTACGTTTCGTTTCTCGCATACCACGTCGATAGCGGCTTTCGGGTACGCGGCGGCGAGTTCCTTCAGAACCGGCAGGAACAGAATCATATCGCCCATTCCGCCCGGCCTTATAACCAGTATTCGACGGGGATCTGAAGGGGGCGGGGAAAACGGGTCATTACCTCGCCCGAGCCGGTAGCCGAAAAAGGACAGTATCCGGCACGAAAAGGCACCCAGGGTGGCGTCAACAAACTTCAGCAGTCTCAGGCCCATTGCTTAACGTCTTTCTCCTTTTCCGTAATACGGCACCGGTTACTGCCGCGCCCAAAGCCAGGATCGAAAGCGCCCCACCGAAGGCATTTGATGCCGTGCGTCCAAAGTAGAGTTTTACATGCTTTGTGCGGGGATAAACCAGCATGAAATCCGGTGTTACCATGTAAACCTCTCCTCCTCCCCGGAGTTTCCAGTTCGGGTACCACGTGCATTTTATTATATGCGGAGAGCCGGGTGAATCAGTCGTGAATTCTATCACGTTATCGGTAACGTTTTCTTCTGTGATAACTGCACGGTGCGTCTTCTGCCTGAGATCCCGGGGTGAATGGGGTTTGGCGCGGGCCGTCGAAAAGGAAATTCCGGGGAGAGGGACATCGTTGCTTCCGGTAATTTTCAGATGGAAAAAATTACCCCCGAGGGTCTGATCGGTTTTCACCAGGAGGCGGTTTCGACCTTCCCGCAGGCTTACGGGTTGTTTTTTGAAGTTACCCGGCCCGGTTATGCGGCTTGCCGTGATCTGTTTGCCGTTGAGCCAGATCGTAAGAGAATCGTCTCCGGAGTAGTGCAGTATTCCGTCACGATGCTCGCGCGAAAAGATGTTCGCAAATGCGTACGTTGTTCTGTTGGTGAAGTAAATCAGGCCGTTATTGCGGCGGTAGAACCTGTCCGGTCTTACAGGGAGGCGCAGGGGGGCCCGCCGCCATTGGCGCCCGGAAGTTATCTTGCCGCACACGGGATCGACCGTACCAGGGTCAAGATGTAAACGGCCTGGCGGTTCCTCGTCATGTGTTTCTGAAACCAGGTCAAAAGGGCCCAGAAGGAGCCACGTGCGGATACTGCCGTCGTTGTCCATGAGAGTTGTAAGAAAATACCGGTATTCCGCTTCGGTGAGAACGGGAATGGATGACGGTAATTGATTACTCCGGGAACGGCCGATGAATACAAAGGGATAGTCAAGGGCGGCGGGAACATACATCCAGGCGAGCGCGTTCTCTTTCCATTGCCGCGTACCGAAGTCGGACAAAACGGCAACGGGGGTTTTATTAGGCACAAACACGTAACCGCCGTCGTGAGTGGTAAGTTCGTAAAGCTCCCATTCCCGGAACCGGCGAAGCGGGCGCCATGCGTTGGAACGGGCGAGATACGCGCGGGGAGCGGCGCCGCGCGCTATAAAGTGCTTGACGTTGAAAAGCTCAAGGTACTTTGCGGCGTTGGCAAAGTCAAATGTGGCGGGAATCACCACATTGGGAAACCCGGCCGTGTTCTCCGAGGTCAACCCCTGAATGTAATATGAAAACATCGACCCGAAAGCCGAGTTAACTATGCCGCCTTCGAGTATCGGTTTGTCTATCAGGTGGGGAACGCACTCGAACGCCCGCGATGACCCCATGGATTCATTGGCCGGGTGGAGGTCGTTTGCCAGCCTTCCGGGGGAACCGTCGAGCGGAAAAACAAGTTCCCGGAATACCGGATAACCATGCTTGCTTTCCAGGCCTTCGTAATTCCATTCCGCGAAGCGGCGAAGGTTCAGGGAATCCGCCGAGCATAACATGATAATTACCATGAGTACCGCGCCCGCCGCGAGGCGAGGCGCTTTAAGCCGCTTCAGCAGGATGCCGGTTCCGATTGCCGCCAGACACAGCACGGAATACATGATAAAGGGCCAGAATCGGACGTTTACAAAAACGCGGCTGAGACTGTAACCGGCGGTAAACAGAAAAGCGGATACAATTATCATACACAGCAGGAGAACCGTGTACGGGAAGAAATGCCGGCGGAAAAACAGAACGGCCGGCGGAATCAGCGCGAGCGCAAACACCGTGATAACCATCCAGCCGGGAAAACTCGCGAAAGTATGTTGAACAAGAGAAACATCCCAGTTGTATCCGAAGTCCACGGCGAGTCCTCTCTTTGCTATCAGGGGTATAAGCCACCATGACATCACGAGAGCGCCCAGAAGGCATTCGGAAGCGACTATAACGGCGGTCCTGACAAAGCGCCTCCGCAAGTACGCAAAGGGAAGGAAAGCCGCGCAGATTACGGCCAGCAGTGAAGTGAAGAAATGGGATGCAATAAGCGCGGCCAGAAGAAGAGCCGTCCTTAACCTGAACACGCCGTCCTCGGAGTCGCGGCATATCCGGGCCATGAAAACCAGCATAAGGGGGAAACCGACACTGTTGGCAATCATACCCGCCAGAGTGCTGTGGATGTTGCCGCCCCACATTACATGTGAGGAATCAAACAGGAAAGGCAGTGTGAATGCGGCAAGAACCGTTGGCACAGGCCTGGGCATGCGCATGATTCTGCCCGAGAAGTACGCGGCGGCGGGCAGGAGGAATATTCCCGAAACACTCACCAGTTTAAAGGCTATGTTGAAAGGAACAATAAGGCTCAGCAGTGCAATCAGAAGATAGGGCAGGGGGAAATAATATTGAAACGCGGGAAAACCGCACCACCATCCGTTCGCCCAGGACAGGATTCTGCCGTGCTGGAACAATTGCGTTTTCAGGTGTCCGGCAATGTAGTTGTGCGCAGGCGTATCCCCGCCGGTGGTCATGGTGTCGAGCAGGAGATATGACGGGGGGATAAAGAAAAAAAGAGTTGCGAACAGTACCGAAAAAACCAGGAAGGGAAAAGCTGTCTTCAGGATTCGGGGAGCTCTTTCCGGCAGTACGCGCAGTGACTTGCGTCTCAGGGAGGGGACCTGCATTAGGGCGGACGAAAGGACAAACAGCAGGAAAAGCGTCAGGCAGAAGGGCTTGCGGAGAAAAAAGGGCAACTGTCTTTCCGGTATTTTCAGTACGGCCGCAGTTACCACGCTTTCATGGCGTTCTCCGGTCTCACTGTCCACGACGGCGAACACGCGGTACGCGCTTCCCTCAAGCGCCGAGGCATTACGGACGTGGAACTTCAGTTCGGTCTTGCTGCCGGGGAGTACGGACGCGCTTCGGGCCGCGTCGGCACATTCGAGTTCATCGGGAAGCACAAGCTTTACCGCGGCCTTCAGCGGTGCCGCGGGCAAGGACGATTTTCTGCCCGTATGTTCCAAAGCAAGCGTTATTTTGCCTTCACGGGCAATATCGGTTGAAGTGAGCGATGCCTTGACGGGGTCTTCAATCGACGGTTCCCATATATTCAGCGGAATCCAGGCCAGCGCGGAAAAGGGCCGCCCCGCAGAATCCCTGTAGCGAACCGTTATCACAATCGTATAAGTGCCCTCGCGGGACGGCAGTTGCTCTATTCGGGATGAGGTTGACCATTCATCTCCCGCTTTCAGCGTACCGCAGGCCGATTCGGTCAGGTCCGAGCCCTGCAGGGCGGCTTTTGCGTGAACTCCGAACGCGGGACTGGTACCCCGGTTCCTGATATTTATGGTAACGCGCGCATGCTGAGTTCCGACTTCTACTGACGGCGCAATATTCAGAGATATGGACGAAGCGTGCGAGCAGAATGGGGCAAAGAGGATTAATGCTAAAAGAGGCGCGATGGCGCGTTTCTTCATACAGCCCGCAGACCCTGTTCAAGGTCCCGTATAAGCCGGCCGGGTTCTTCGATGCCCGCTGACAGGCGTACGGTGTTTTCCCTGACACCGAAACTGACTCTGCGTTCCGGCGGAAGATAGAGCATAGTCGTAAGATACGGTATGCATATCAGTGATTCAGTGGCGCCAAGACTAACCGTATGATATATTACATTCAGAGCGCTTATGAATTTCCTGGCGTCTTCCTGGGTCTGTCCCGCTTCAAAGGCCAGAACCCCGCCGTATCCGTTTTCCATCTGCATCGAAGCCGTTTCATGCCCGGGATCTGCTTTCAGGCCGGGATAGGACACTCTCGGTACTTTCGGATGGCCTTCAAGGTATTCGGCCATGGCCATGGCGTTGGACGCCATTCTTTCGGCCCTCAAATCAAAAGTTTTCAGTCCCCTTTCGATCAGGGAGGCGGAGTAAGCGTCCTGCGTTGTTCCGATAGCCTGCCGTGTAAACCACAGGTTCTCGTAGTGTTCTTTTGAACCCGCTATAGCGCCGGCCATAAGGTCGTTGTGACCACCGAGTCCCTTGGTAACGCTGTGCACCACCAGGTCGGCTCCGAGTTCAAGAGGTTTCTGATGATAAGGCGTCGCGAACGTGTTGTCCACCACCAGCATTGCCCCGACCTTGTCAGCCGCTTTGCGGGCGGCGGCAATATCGATAACTTTACACAGCGGGTTGCTGGGTGTTTCGAGAAATACCATTGTCGTGTTCGGCTTGATGTATTCGCCCAGGTTCGCGCTTTCTGAAGCTTTTATCCATGTCACGTCTACGCCGAATTTCTTCAGTATCAGGTGAACTTTGTAATGAGCGCCGTAAACGTCATGGAAAATAGCCAGGTTGTCGCCGGCCTTGAGATAGGTGAAGAAAGTCATCGTGCAGGCCGCCATGCCGGTGGTGCAGATGACGCAGTCTTCGGCGTTTTCCATGGCCGCGATTTTCTTTTCCACGGCGCGCACCGTTGGATTGTCATCGCGGTGATAGGTGTATCCGTCAATTTCGCCGTCTGTGATCCGGCGAAGGACCTCGAAGTCACGGTACTCGTAGTTCACCGCGTTAACGATCGGCGTAACCATGGGACGGTTACCGTAAGGCGTAAGCGGATCGGGGGACATATCTGTTTCCTTATCCGGAGTTCTGCGAACTGCCATATATCATGGCGCTGTTCCCGCTGAAAATCAACCAATGATTCAGGATTCACGCAGGAATAAATTCACAGATTCGGGTGTCGAGGCGCGTGACGGTCAAGGCGCGGCCATTCGCAATGTCCTCAGCCTGTTCATGGCCGCGGCAAATTCGCAGGGACGGAATGCGGCATAATCGCCGAACTGACGGTCATCCAGTGTGTCGAGACCTTTTTGCGCGATTTCGGCGGCCAGCGCATGGGCCAGCTCGGCAACGCTTTCCTTCCGGCCCTGCGCCTCCAGTCGTTTCCCGGCCGCATAAATCGCCCGGCCTATGGCCCGTACCTGACCGGGGTCCGCTAACTGCGAAACGAAACTCAGATCTATTTCCTCCGTGCCGTACAGAAGGTATCTCACGCCGCGTGTCTTGATGCTGACCTCTCGTTTTCCTTTGCGAGGGCTGAGACTGCGCGGATCGGGAATCCTGCCGCGTAATGATCCGGGCCACTCCCCGACGGATTCGGCGGCCCTGCCCGTGGGCTGTTGAGCGGCGATCTTCCTGGCGTCTTCGGTGACGTTTCGGGGACGATATGCTTCCATGCGGATAACCGTATCGGCCCTGTCAAAATAGTCGCCACTGCCGCCGAGAACCAGAATACTGCTTACATTATTCTCCCTGAACAGTGGGCCTACGCGGTCCACGAAGGGTGTAATCGGTTCGCCCGCTTTTTCCACAAGTTTCTGCATGCGCGCGTCCCTGATCAGCAGATTCGTAGCGCAGGTATCCTCGTCGAGCAGGAGAAGGCGGCAACCCGTTTCCATAGCCTCCATTATATTGGCCGCCTGGCTGGTACTGCCGCTGGCGTTTTCGGTGCTGAAGCATTCCGTATTGCCTCCGTCGGGAAGATTGCTTACGAAGGGATGTATGTTGACGCCTGCCACACTACGGCCGTCTTCAGCCCTGATCTTTACGGCCGAGGGATCGGTCACCGCTTTTTCGCGCCCGTCTCCGGGTAAGTGATTATAGACTCCGGCCTCGACAGCGGACAGCAGGGTGCTTTTCCCGTGATAACCGCCCCCTGCGATCAGAGTCACGCCCTCGGGAATGCCCATCCCGGTTACCCGTCCGGCGTGCGGGATATCGATGGTTACCGCCAGGCTTTCGGGGCTTTCAAAGGGCACTACAGTCTTTCCCTTGAGGGGGCGCTCGTCCACGCCGGAGCGTCTGGGCAGTATACTGCCCTCGGCGATAAAGGCGGCCAGGCCGTGGTCTTTGAGAGCAAGACGCAGTTTTTCCGCGTCTTCCGCCGTATCCAGATGGACGCGAACTTCATCGGGGTCAAGTGACGAAAAACGAAGCGATGAGCCGGCAATGGCCGGCAAAGTATCGCAAAGCAGATCGGCCGCGCGGCGCCCAAGTATTCTTCTGCCCCGCGCCGGAAGCCCGACTGTAAAACGCGCTTCAACGGAATTATCCGACAGCATGACGGCCGACCGTTCCAGGATTTCCTGTCCCGGCGCGTCCATTGCGATCATTCCGCTTTTACCCGAGCCGAGACGCGAGCACGCGTCCCTGCAGGCCCGCGAGAAGCGGCGCGCGAGAAAATCGCGCAATGCGATTTGCCGTATCCTGCTGTTCAGGCAATGTTCCGGAAAGGCCGCGATTTCCATCGGCACGGAGATCCTGAGTCTGCTGGGGGCGGCATAAGGATCTCCCTGTACGTGGTCTACGAACAGGGTGAAATTCCCGAAATCGTAAGCTCCGCGGATATCCCTGTAGGCCGGGTATCCGCGGCCGTCGATGCGCTGGAGCATTTGAATCAGGTGGTTGCGGTTATCCATGATTAGAGTTCAGACCCTTTCACTACCAAGGGATAAAAGAAGGAGGCCTCAGGGTCAATAGAGATCGATATTAAGCTGTAATCGATATTGAGACTTTTGGAGGTAAGCTTGCGCTTGAGAAGGTGCGCTTGAGAATAGGGAACAGGCGATGTGCAATTCTAATGTTGGGAGGATGAGGGTTTCGGGGCTGTTTCAGGGGCCGGCGCGGGGGGCGGATCAGCATTTTTCTGGCTTTCGGAGAAAAAATCGGCAAATATCCTGAAGGAAGCGGGGGGTCACATACGTTATCACTGTTGGAATGACATGATCGAGGGTCGCTGATGCAAGGTACGAAACGAGGTGAAGATGCCGCGGGCAGGGCGGCCCGCATGGAGGCGATTGTGGCCCGGCACGAAACGCCGCTTCTTCGTTACGCGTCGCGAATCACCAACAACCCTTTCATTGCCGAAGACGTGGTTCAGAACGTGTTCATCAAGCTTTTCAGGGCCTGGAAACCAGGTCTTCGGCCTTCGGCCGGGCTGAAAAGCTGGCTTTACCGGGTTACGCATAACGAGGCGGTGGATTTTATCAGGCGGGAATCGCGGCTTCAGAAACTGTACAGAGGGCACGCCGAGGAAAAAAAGGATGACTGTCCGGACGGAAGGAACTGTCCCGGCAAAGACGAGCGGAAGGCGCTGGTGCTGGAACATCTGAAGGCGCTGTTGCCGAGAGAACAGCAGGTTCTGCTTCTGCGTCTTGAGCACGGAATGTCGTACAGGGAAATAAGCGAGGTGACGGGCAGGAGCGAGGGCAACGTGGGGAATATACTGCATCACGCAGTGAGAAAGATGGCGGAGAAAGTGCAGGGAGCCGAAGGAACTGCGAAAGGCGCGAAATAACGCGAAAGGGAAAGATTTTACAGGAAGGCCGGAAAAGACGGGGTATAACAGGGCCGGGGCGCTGGTGATTTATGAAGTGTGAAGAAATAAGAGAAAAGTTGACGGCGTATCTGCTGGGGGATCTTGACGGGAAGACCGCCGCGGAGGTGAAGGCGCATCTGGATAAGTGCGGCGACTGCCGGGCATACATGCGGGAAATCGAGCCGACCCTCGATCTGTTGCGTGATGCCCTGGCACAGCCGCCTTCCAAAGCACCGGAGCATCTGTCCGTTTCCCGCCGGCAGAAAATAACAAATGCCTTGCCCGGGGCGAAGGCAGGAGCCCGACGGAAGGGCGGGAGCAGGGTTGTGTACTGGTTGTTTTCGTCGCATCCCGTCCTGACTGCCGCCGCCGCATGTCTGCTCCTGACATTTGTATTCGCGGGGATTCTGGTTCCGTCGATGATGAAAGCTACTTTCAAGATGGGTGAAGTGGTAGCAGACAGCAGTACGGCCGGATACAGGGCTCCAAAATCCGCGCGGGCAACACTGCAAGGCCCCGATACAGGCAGGAAAGCTGAAGGAAGTGAGAAGGCAAGGCATCGGAAGCGTAGGGCCTTACGCGAAGCGCATGAAGTGCGGGAAGATGACAGGGAAACAGGATTCGGCGGCGGCGGGGGAGGCGCACCGGCGGGCGCGGATATGTCTGTTTCCTTCGAGCTGGACGCATCGCGGCCGGAGCGGGAAGCGCCGGCGCAGGAAGGCGCGGCGTTACCGAGCGAGCCCGCGCCGGCTGAAGAGATGGAAGAATTCCCGGACCTGGAGGACAGCATCGTTAAGAGTCCGGTGATAATGAAGGGCATTTTCGGATCAAGAAGCTCGGGCGCGCGGGGAAGTGCCGTTGCGGGAAAAAAGAAGAGAGCCAATGCTGATTCGGGCGTACAACAGAAGGAAGTCACAGAAGGCGGTGAATCGGCGCAAAAGGCCGAAAAGAAGGATTTCTTCTGGCATGCAGGGACACCGGCTGAGGCAGAGCTGGCGGAAACCATGGATGGGGCTTCCGAGCAGATTTATCGTCGGATGGATGCAGACCGGCTTGAGAGGGATGGAAGGAGAGAAGAAGTTACGGGCCGCATGTCGGGAGAAGCAGGAGGACGGCCTGGGGACGGCGAACATGCTTCCGCGATCAGTGGTATACCGATTCAGGGCAGATTATTCGAAGAGAAGAAGCGCACGGAGACGGAATCCCGTGAGAAGGCAGGAAAAGAATCGCCGCCGACCAGGTTCGCGGGCCCGGCTACGGATTTCAGCCCCAAGCCCGCGGATTTCAACTCGGTGGCTTTAGTCAAAAGCCCGGTTATTGTGAACAAGGGTAATGAAAAAGTCGACTTTTCGGATTCCGGAGACATTGAAGTAGGTATTGATTTCTACAAAAGACAGGAGCCAAAAGCAAAACCGAAGGAACCGGAAGAAACGGGGGCGCGGTTCAGGGCTGTCGGGGTTAATCCTTTCTACTATGCTTCGGAGCGGGCTTTTTCGACTTTTGCCATTGATGTCGACACCGCCTCGTACACGTTGTCGCGGAATTACATGACGCGGGGTTTTCTTCCTCCCGCTGAGTCCGTTCGCACCGAGGAGTTCGTGAACTTCTTCGATTACGCATACGATCCGCCGCAAAGGGACACGTTCAGGGTGTACCTCCAGTGCGCTCCTTCGGAGTTCGGGCGTGGGCTGTACCTGATGAAAATCGGTGTCAAGGGCAAGCGCCTCGGCAGAGAAGAACAGCAGAAGGCGGTACTGACTCTGGTTATAGATTCGTCGGGTTCCATGAACACGCCGGACAGAATGGAGCTTGTCAGGAAATCGGTCAGGATGCTGGTGTCGGAACTGGCGCCTTCCGACAGGGTGGGCATTGTACGTTTCGGCTCTGATTCGAGGCTGGTTCTTCCGCACATCCCGGCTTCGGAAAAGGAAAGAATATTCGGGGCGCTGGACCGCCTGCGCGCAACGGGCTCCACGAACCTGGAAGAAGGCATGAGGACGGCTTATGCTGAGGCGGCCAGGGCTTTCGAAGGCGGGGCGGCGAACCGGGTGCTGGTCATGTCGGACGGGGCGGCGAACCTGGGTACGGGCGCGGCCGAGGACATACTGGAGCAGATCAGCGATTACAGGAAACAGGGCATTTACTGTTCGGTCTTCGGGTTCGGTATCGGGACTTACAACGACGAGATGCTGGAGAAGCTGGCCAACAAGGGCGACGGAACCTACAGCTTTATCGATTCGAAAGAAGAAGCGAAACGTGTGCTGGTGGACAACATGGCCGCCACCCTGAATACGATCGCGTCGGACGTGAAAATACAGGTGGAATTCAACCCGCGGAAAGTAAAGCGTTACCGCCAGCTTGGATATGAAAACCGCCAGCTCAGGAAGGAGCAGTTCCGGGACGACACGGTTGACGCCGGGGAAGTGGGTTCGGGCCAGTCGGTTACGGCTCTCTACGAGATGGAATTCCGGGATGGAAAACTCAAGGGCAGCGACGCGGACGCTATTGCCACGGTGCGTGTAAGATACAGAAGAATGGATACCGGCGAAGTGGAGGAAATAGAAAAGGCCCTGCGAGGCGCGGACGTGGCCGGCGATTTCAACAGGATGGACGCGCGTTTCAAGCTTGCGGCGGGGGTCGCGGAGTTCGCGGAAATACTGCGGGGGTGTCCTCACGCGGCGGGAAGCACATATGAGGATGTTGCCAGGGTGCTGAGACCGGTGTCGCTTGAACTTCATCTGGATAAAAGGGTGCAGGAGCTTGTGAGGATGGTAGAGGGAGCGAACGGGATGGCGAGAGGGGAGTTTTGACGGGATTTAGATGCGGCTATTCGCACTAAGCCGGAAATCGGAAAGAGATAAAGGCATTGTCAAAAGTTCTACCGCGACAAAAACGGATGTAGGACGAGTTGGAACACTTAATCGCACACTTAACCGCTACCCTTTGTCGTATACGCTTAAACGACTCTGTTGCAACGGCCGGCACGTGACGAGTAAGCAGGTCGGTTAAGGGTGTGCGTCCGCCGCGGCGGAAAGGGTGGCGGTTAAGAAAGCGTTTAAGTGTATTGGGAAAAGGGGGAGAGAGTCGAAAAACGGCTAATGACCTGAAAAAAGGGACAGTTACACAGAAAAACGTGCTGTCAGGTTTGACAGTACGAAGATAAAGGGAGAAAGGCCGATATGAAAAGACTGATTACGGTAATAGCGTTGGCGGGGTTAATGGCGCCGGCGGGTGCTTGGGCTCGCGGGCAAAAGGAAGCGCTTCCACGGACCGAAGGAGTGGAAATATCGGGGCTGAAGCTCGACGGCAGGATAGAAGGCGAGAATATCACTTTCACGCTTTCGTTTACGGCAGAGCTTGAGCAGGACGCCGTGAGCCTGCCGCTTTTAATAGGAGATGTGGCCTACCTGGAAGGAGATCTTCCTTCGAATTCCGAGCTTATCCGCGGGTCGGACCGGTATATTCTCAAAATGAAGCGTAAGGGCGGTTTCTGGAGCTTCGATTCGGGAAAACGGACGGTAGAGTTCAAATTCGCGGGAAGGGCCGCCAGGGAAGGCGATTGGCGCTCTGCCAGTTTCTCCATTCCGGGCGCCGACATAAGAAAAGTGTCCATTCTGTGCGACCGGGATGACCTCGAAATCCGCTTTCCGGGCGCGCTGAACGTCGAGCGCGTCAAAACGGACAAGGGGGACATGGAAGTAACCGCGTTTCTGGGGCTGGCGGGCAGTTTCAACGTGAAATGGAAGCCGGAAGTGAAGAAACTCGCGGCCGACCTGGTGGTGGCGTGCGACGCCAACACAATAGCGTCGGCGAGCGTGGGAGCGCTCAAAATAGACAACGTATTCACATACCGTGTCGTGCAGGGCAGTCTTAAAGAGATTCCTCTGAGGCTTCCGGAGGAACTGAGCGTCACTCAGGTGCGCGGCGAGGATATACAGGACTGGGTAATACAGGAAAAGGAAGGCGAGGCGGCGCGCACGCTCCTGGTGACTCTGAGCCGTCCGAAGGAAAAGGACTATATGCTGAGGGTGGAAAGCGAAACGGTTCTGCCCAAGTTTCCCTGCGAACTGGAACTCCCGGTGATTATTCCCCGGCGGGTAATCCGGAGCAGTGGGTTCCTCATGCTGGGCACTGACAGCGCGATTAAACTGCTCGTGGACAAGGCGCTCGGACTGACTCAGGTGGACCAGACGTCGTTTCCGGAAGTGGCCCTGGAGGGAAAGAAACAAAGCGGGAGAACACTGCCGTCCAGGAGCAGGTTCGCCTACCAGTACGCCAACGTGCCTTATACACTCAAACTTTCCATCGACGATATTGTCTCGGAATACAGCAGTAACGAACAGCTTGTACTGTCCGTGAAGGACAGCGACCTGGTACTGGCGGCTTCGGTGGAACTTGACGTGCGTGACGCACCGGCGAGGGAGATCGTTATAGAGACGGACCCCGACTGGATCGTGGCCAACGTGAGCGGAGCGGCGCTTTCGGATTACAACGTTCGTACCAGGAACGGCAAACGTGAAATAAGCGTGTTTTTCCGGGACGCCGTAACAGGACGGACACTGGTAAACGTGCGGCTTGAAAAGTCGCTTCCGGGGGACAAGACGCGGTTTCAGGCGCCGGCTTTCGTGATCAGGGACTCTGAATCACAGCGCGGCTACCTGGTTCTGTCGGTGGAAAAGGGCCTCAGGATAGAAAAGTGCGAAACCGGGAAACTGCGGGAAGTTCAAACCGGATCGGTCCCCGTGAAAGTGCCCGGGGCCCAGCTCGCTTACCGGTACAAGGAGGGCGAGTGGTCGCTTGACGTGAAGTTCGAAAGAACAAAACCAACCATACACTCCGAATTGTTCCACCTGGTGTCCATAGGGGAAGGAGTGCTCTACTGCAGTTCCGCGGCCACATATCACATTGCCGGGGCGCCCGTTAAGACTTTCAGGATAAGAATACCGGAAGAGTTTCAGAACGTGGAATTTACGGGCAGAGACGTGCGCGGCTGGAAACACGACGGCGAAGTGTGGGAGATATCTCTCCAGGAAAAGGTAATGGGAGACTATACGCTTGGAGTTACCTACGACAGAAAATTCGCTTACAGGGCCGACGAGGTGACAGTGGGAGGGGTCAGTACCGTGGAGACCACCACCGAGACGGGGTATATCATGCTTGCGGGGGCCGCGGCGCTGAACCTGACGCTTCAGGAACGCGACAAATCCATAATAAAGGTCGATCGTGATGAAGTGCCCGAGGCCTACACTCTTCTGGTGAACGATCCGATTCTCGACGCTTACAAGTACACCGGGCATCCGCATACCGCGAAAATCGGCATCAAGCGCTACGAAACAGAACGCCTTCTTGACGCCGTGGTGGATCTGACAATGCTGTCAACGAGAATCAGCAAAGACGGCGAGGCGGTGACTACGGCGGAATATTCGGTCAAGAACCTTTCGCGTCAGTACCTGATTGTCTCAATTCCCGAGGAGGCGAACCTGTGGTCGACCTCTCTTATAAATGCAAATGAAGAAAAGACGGAAGTAACGGCACTCAAGGAAGACGGCCGCATTCTTATTCCGGTGCGGCGGCTGAGGAACCCTAACGAGCCTGTACGGGTCGAGGTGGTATACGCGCGGAGCAGGGACGAAATCGGGGCTCTGGGGAAAAGCATGAGGTTTCTTGCCCCCGTAACGGGAAATACACCGAATACCTTCGCGAAATGGGAGTTTTTCCTTCCCGAAGGATACACCGTAGGTACGGCGGGGGGAAACATGAGCAGAGCGATGTCGATATGGACCGGCGGCATAGTGGAAGCCCTGCGCAATATGCTGAAGCTGTACGGAATTGCCCTGACAGACTTCGCGGGGTGGACGGTTGTCGCGCTGGCGGCAGTCCTGTTTACATGCCTTGTGGCCTTCAATACCGGCCGGGGCAGAGGGTTCGGATGGCAGGGAGCCCTCGGCGTGGTCGCGCTGATAACCGTGTTGTTCGCGGGAGGGTTGTGGCAGTTGGGCCGGATGTGGAGCGGCCTTGAGAGAACCGTGGACGTTTTTCGCGGGCCGGCGGCCGGCAGCAGTTTTTCCGTTTCAAGGACAGTTAATCTCGAAGGAGCAGAACCGCTTGCCGTGGATCTGCGCCTGGTACCGGAATGGATAGGAGCGGACAGCTCGCTCCTCTGGGCGGTTGTCGCCGTCGTGCTTTCTCTCTGGCTTATTCTGAAGGGGAGGTCCGGCCGGAAGCGCAGGGCCTGGTGCACGGCACTTGGTTTTACGCTTCTTACATTCGGGCTGGCGCAACTGGAAACAGGCCGCAACCTGATAACGATCATGTTCGCTGTGGGTGTGGCTGTCGCGGTTGTGTTGCGCCTTGTAAAGGCGGCATACGCGGCCGGGACACGGCGCCCCGTTCCGGCGGGACCGGCTCCCGCCGGGCCTCCTGAAATGCCTTCCGAAGAAGCGCCTCTTGATGGGATGCCTTTTGAGGAGGAAACGGAAGACACCGTGGAGCCGGACCGGTTCGACGAGCCGGAAGAACCGGACCGGCACCAGCAAGGTCACGGCACCATATCATGCCTTGTGGCCATCGGTATTATCGGTGCCTCGCTGGGCTGGGCGGCTGGAGAGCCCTTAGACAAGGCTGAAACGGACGTACTTCCCGCGATGAAAGAAGTGAACATACAGGTGAAGGCGCCTGAAATGACTGAAGAAGCGGAAAAGAGCGCGAGGGTGGACGCTGTATATGAATTCGAAGGGCGTAAGGGCAGTGAGTTTGTCGTCCTGAGACCGCCGGCCGTGCTTACGGATTACGATCTGAATTCTTCCGCCCTCCAGCTCCGCACGGACGTGAACGGGTACGTGCTTACGGTTGAGGAAAGGGGAGATTACGAAATCAATCTGAAGTATTCTCTGCCCCTTGTGGAAAAAGAGGGTGCGTGGTTTCTCGGCTTGAGGATTCCTCCTAATCTGAAAAACAGGGTGAAACTCGAGATTCCGGAAAACGAGCTTGAAGTCGAATCGCCGGACGCGGTTCTGTTCAAGACTACGGAGAAGGAAGACGTAACGGAGGCTATTGCCGTGTACGGTATGTCAAGACAGGCATTTATCTCATGGCGGCCGCGTGCGCGCAAAACCAGGCTGGAAAAGGTCGTTTTCTTCTCTGAACTGAACACCATGGCGGTGTTTCAGCCGGGGGTAGTCGAGCTTACGAACCTGGTGAAATACCAGATTGCCCAGGGCGAACTGAAATCAATGAACGTTGAGGTGCCCGAGAATATGACGGTAACGGCGGTGAAAGCCCCGGGCCTGAGTACATGGCGCTTCGATCCGGAAACACGCCTGCTGGAGGCTATCGTGGATAAACCCGTTACGGGTGACTTCACGCTTCACGTGGTAAGCCAGGTCGGATGCGAGGGTCTTCCGTATAAAGTTCAGGCCGGAATATTGAAGGTGAAAGACGCGGTCAGGCAGAGAGGCTCGATGGCCCTGGCTGTGCCGGGCAACGTGAAAATACTTGTCAGTGAAACAGAGGGACTGCACCCGATGAATATCGAGGACGTTTCGGAGCGGCTGGTTCGTGAGGTCGGCACAGCGGCGCGAATGAAGGAAGTGCCGGAAATCAAAAGAGCTTTCCGCTATCACAAAACGCCCGCTTCGGGGAAGGTGACAGCCGAAAGGGTGCTTCCGGAACTGAGAGTGGCGGAAAACGGCAGTATGTCGGTGTCCGACGAACGGATAGTCCTCTCCACCCACCTGAAGGTCGGCATAAGTAAAGCCGGGATATTCTCGGTACGCCTCGGGATACCGGACGAATATGACGTGGAGAGTCTGACCGGCCAGGACGTGAGTCACTGGGATGAAGTGGGAGGTGAAGCCGACGGCAGGACCCCCAGGGAAGTCATCGTCCATTTCAGGAAAAAGGCGCTGGGCGACCGGACGCTTAACGTCGTGGCCGCGCGGACTGAGAAGGGACTGGAGGAGACGATATACGTGCCGCGTATAGCAGTACAGGACGCTCTCAAGCACACCGGACAGATGGTTGTAAGGGGAGAGCGCGGGGTGCGCATGAGTACGGTTATGCGCAAAGGCGTGAGCGAGATGAATCCGCGGGACCTGGGAATAAGGGAGACCGGCGCGCTCGCTTTCAAACTGCTTCGGCCGGAATGGATGATTCAACTGAAGGCCGAAACGGTGGAGCCGACAATAAGGACCGAAGTCCTTCACAGGGTGGATCTGTCCGAGGGAAAGATGCGGGGCACGGCCTATGTCCGTTACAGGATTGAGCACGCCGGCTGTAAGACTTTCCGGCTGAAGGCCCCGGCTCCCGGTATTTCCCTTGCAATGACCGGGCGCGACATCGCGAAAGTGCATGAAGCCGACAGGGAAAAGGGAATATGGGAGGTGGAACTTCACAACAAGGTCCTGAACGACTACCAGCTTGAGGCCCGGTACCAGACGACACAGGCGGGAAAAATCCGGGCGATCGTGCCGCTTGATGTGGAAAGCCGCAAAGGCTACCTCGCGGTCATGTCCGAAGGGAGAGCTGAGGTTCGTCCGGCGGGAACGCCGGCGGGCCTTAAGAGGGAGGATTCCCGGTCCGTCCCCGGGTATTTCGGGGCAGGGGACCTGTCGGACGCCGTATACTGTTTCCGTACAATAGGCGGCGAGTATGAACTGGACCTTTCGGTCATACGGCATGGAGCGGCTGAGGTGCTTCCCGCCGAAGTAAGCAGTACAAGACTGACGTCGGTGGTATCCGGCCAGGGAGATATACTGACCAGGGTCAGCATGGAGATGACGGTGGGGGACCTGCGCTTCCTGGAGATAGAACTGCCGGAAGAAGGTTCGGAACTGTGGTCGGCCTTCGTAAACGGCAAGGCGGCTTCGGTTTCGGAGGAGGGCGGGGTGTACAGGATCCCTCTGGAAGAACCGGTGCCGGGTGAGAAAACCGAAGTGGAAATGGTCTACGTCAGTCCTTCGCCGGGGAAATGGTATTCCAGCAGGCTTTCGTACAAGGCGCCGAAGTTCGGTTTGCCGCTCAAGAAGGACATAGAATGGACGTTTTACGTAGTGCCGGGAAGGCTGTATTATGGGTTCGGCGGCACCATGAACCCTGTCGAAGACAAAGAACCGGTCCTCCAGGCTTTTACCAGACAGCAATACAATATCAGCAATCTGCGCAAGATTGCAGAGGAACAGGAAAAGGCTAAATCTGTGCTGGCCAAGGGGGAGAAGTACGCACAACAGGGACAGCAGAAACTGGCGCGCAAGGCCCTGGAGTCGGCCGTAAACTGGTCCCAAAACGACTTGGCCTTTAACGAGGACGCCAGGATCCAGTTCCGCAACCTTGCCAAACAGCAGGCGCTGGTGGGACTTGTTCAAAGACGCGACAAGATGCGGTTCGACAAGAACATACAGCAGGCCGGCCAGGTGGCCAGGATAGAGGACTTCAGGCAGGGCAACTTCACCGCCGAGTACGCCAACAGAATCCAGCAGTCGCTTTCCGAGAGGGACAATACGAGCCTTCTGAAGCTTTCTGAACGCATAATGGATCAGCAGGCGGCGGCCGAAAGGAGCGCGCAGGCCATAAAAATAACAATTCCCACTCACGGCCGGAAACTCATGTTCAGGCGAAGCATGCAGACGGATCCGGAAGCGGACATGGTTGTAAGTTTCAAAATGAGCGGCGGCAGAATGCTGAGGTGGGGTGCGGGCCTGTTGATCGCGCTGGTGCTGACTGTGGCGTACCGGGCCCTTAGTACGCGTAAGTACTGAGAGCGAATGCCGAGGTATAGGCGAGGTATGTCGCCAGAAGCGCGATATGAAACAACAGGTCCAGTCGTATCACACGGCCGGGTATTTCCCGATAGCGCGAAAGAATCAGCATTGTCGATCTGAACACTGCTTCGAAAAAAAGCAATACCGCTATCGGTACGCACAGGGGGTTAAGAGACACCGCCTCCTTTACGTTTCCGTTTATCAGCGCCCTTAATCCGCGCGTAAGTCCGCAGAGGGCGCAGGGATTTCCCGTGAGAGTTCTAAAGGGGCAGGCCGTAAGGCAGTCGGGAAGTATTCGCGAGAAGAAGGGCGATAAAAAAGGCAGTGCCAGGCAATAGAGAACCAGGCCCAGCACTGTCATGTTTGCCGACCTGTAAGATCGAGACAAGAGTCAGTTGGTCGCCGTTGAGACTTCCTGCGCCTCTTCGATCATCTGCTGGAGGTTTGTGACCCCGGCGGCTTCCATTTCCGCTTTGGCTTCTTTTGCCGCCTTTGTTGCACCCGCGGCAATAACCAGCGTCCAAACGAGAATTACCACTATAGCCACGCCGTTAAGAACAAGACCCGCGATTCCCATGCCCTTAGGCTGTTCCTTTTTTGACTTAACCGAGATTTCAGCTATGCCGAGGGCAAGTCCTACTACAGCGGGCAACAGGGCAAACCAGCCGCAAAAAGGAATAAAACCCAGTACTACGGCCACAATACCGATAATGAGAGCTGCAATACCCATAATGGCTCCTCACGTTGATGTGTTAACACAACCCCTCCGCAAAGGGTTCCTTTCCGGGGGAATCCCGATCCGCGGACGCCGACGGCCGCGGACGATTTGCGGCAGATAATACGTTGGGCGGAGCCGGGGGGCAACAAGAAAAAGAAATTAACCGTAGGATTTGTGATATTTTGGGTCTTTGCCGGAGTCCTTTTCTTCGCCGGAAGAATCTTCTTCGGGCTTCTTTTCGCTGTCCGCGGGTTCTTGAACCGTTTCCGCCTCATCTCCTTTTTCGTTCTGCTTTTCCCCCTCTGTTTGAGAAGCCTGAACGTAGGCCATCTGCAGGGAGGACAGGATGTCGGTGGTCATTTTGCTCTCTTCGGCGTCAAGATTGCCCTCGGTCCGGTTTTTCAGCATTTCCAGCATATCTATGGTGAGCTGGGCTCCCTCGAGGTTGATTTCCGTTTTTTGGGTTATGGGATTCGGGGTATTGCCCATCTGCTGCATCGCGGAGGATGACAGCATCATGATCAGGTTGGCAAAAAGCGCCTTATCCATGTTTTCCTTGTTTTCCGGTTTGTCGTTCATAATTTTTCCCTCCTTGTAGTCGCAGTATTGTCAAAGCTGACAGCACGTTTATCTGTGTAACTGTCCTTGTTTCAGGTCATTAGCCGTTTTTCGACTCTCTCCCCCTTTTCCCAATACACTTAAACGCTTTCTTAACCGCCACCCTTTCCGCCGCGGCGGACGCACACCCTTAACCGACCTGCTTACTCGTCATGTGCCAGCCGTTGCAACAGAGTCGTTTAAGCGTATACGACAAAGGGTAGCAGTTAAGTGTGCGATTAAGTGTTCCAACTCGTCATTCGTCCGTGTTCATGGAACTTTTGACACTACCGGTTAGTCCCTTTCCGGAAGCACGATAGAGACGGCCATCCTGTCTTTCGCGAGGATCGAAGAGGCCGCCTGTTTGATATCTTCCGGCGTCAGGGCCCGCATGCGTTCTTCCGTCGAAAATTTATAGGAACACCCCAGCCCGTAAAGTTCGTTGAGGGCGCAATCCATGGCCAGGGCAAGGTTGTTCTGGAGGCCCATTTCGTAATCGGCTATCACGCGGTTTACGGCCCTGTCGAATTCTTCCTGTCGGATGCCTTCGGTAGTTACCCGCTCTATTTCCGCAGCGAACAGGTCCTGAACTCTGTCCACGGTTTCCTCGCGCGTACCCGCGTACAAAACGAACAGGCCAGGGTCCAGCCCGGGCCGCTGGTACGCGCCAGCGTAATACGCCAAACCCTCTTTTACTCTGATGGCAACGGCGAGGTCGGATGAAAGGCCGCTCATTGCCGTTTCCAGTACCGCGAGCGCATCGCGCCGGGGATCCGCGACGTCTATACCCGGAAATCCGGCGAGCACTATGGCCTGTTCTCTGGGAAGACGGGATTTTGTGCGCGCCGGCAGATCGGGTTCGGGAGGAAGAGGGCTTATCCGCGGAGCGTTACCGCGCGGAATACCGCTGAATGATTTCTCGACAAGAGTTTTAACCTCTGCCGGTTCCACGTGCCCGAATACCGAGAGGACAAAATTGGGTGACCTGATGAGCCGGTGATGATGGCGCCTGATGTCGGTTACGCTCAATTCATGCAGTATTTCTTTCCTGCCGACGGGAAGCCAGGCATAGGGATGGGGGCTGAAAAGCAGTTTTCTCAAGGCTTTGCGGGCCATCAGGAAGGGCTGTTCGGACTGTCGGTCTATAGCCGAGGTCTGCAGTCGCACCTGATTCCGGAATTCTTCGGGTTCGAAAGCGGGATTAAGAAGACAGTCACTGAGCAGTTCAAGAAAGAGAGGCAGGTCGGCCGCAAAACAGCGTCCTTTAAGCCCGAAGCTGTTATAACCGGAAAACGATACGAGTTTAGCCCCGCGGACATCAACGAGTTCGGCTATTTCCCGCCTGGAACGGGAATGCGTGCCGCGCACAAGCATGTCGGCTGTAAGTCTGCTTATGCCGCAGTCCGATTCAGTCTCGGCCATGGATCCGCCGCGGACGGCCGCGCAGAAATAGACAAATGGAAGACGATGGTCTTCACGCACCAGGAGAGGAAAGCCGCATTCCAGTTCGATTTTCTCCACCTTATCCGTGCATGATATTGTCGTTTCCTTGACGTCAGCTTCTTCCGTTTCTTCTTCCGGCGCGAGCAGGACAAGCGTGCGGTTCGAAGGGATCAGGTACTTGCGCGCCGCTTTCCGCACGGAATCGGGAGTGACCGAAGAAATGCGGTCGATATACGCGGCGGAGAACCGGGGATCATGCGCGTAGAACTCTCCCATGGCGTATGACCGGGCCTGGCCTTTCATTGTCTGCAGGTCGGAGAGTTCCGAACTGAGCACCATGCGTTTTGCTTTTTCAATTTCCGCTTCGGAAAACAGCGAGTTCCGCCACACGGCCGTTTCTTTTTCAAGAGCCCGGATCACGTCCTGTTCCTTTTCAGGGGGAAAGGAAGCGCTTATCCCGAACAGCCCCGCGTCTCTCGGCGTGAATGACCACGCGTTTATGGTGTCGACAAGCTGTTGTTCCTCGCGAAGTGTTTCCCGAAGCCTGGAACTTTTTCCGCGTCCCGCCGCGATTGCCAGGACATCCAGCGCCGGAGCGTCGGGATGATCGAGAGAGACCGTGTGCCAGGCGCATTCAAGCCTGGAAACGTTATACGAACCGGTCCGGCGAGCATGGCGGGGCGAAACCTGGGAAGGTTCCGCCGGAACCACGGCAGGCTCTCCGGGTCCCCGGTCGAAGCCGGCAAAGGCCTTTTCGAGGGCTTTTTGTATTTTATCGGCGTCGATATCGCCTGCCACGCTTGTTATCATGCGATCCGGCACATAGCGCCGCGCAAAATACGACGAGAGATCGTCACGGCTGATCTTCCGGAACAGGTATTCGCGGCCTATGACCGGGAACCGGTAAGGATGTACGCGATAAGCGGTTCTCCAGAGAAGCTTGTTGATTACCCTGTCCGGGTCGTCTTTTCCCATGGCAAATTCTCTCAGGATTACGTCGCGTTCCTTGATCCATTCGTTCTTCGGGAAGGAGGCGTTTGCCACCGCGTCGGCGAGCACATCGAGTCCTACTTGCCAGTTCCTGGAGGGGATATCAACGAGAAAGACGGTACGGTCGAGAGTGGTGTATGCGTTGATGTTACCGCCGGCGTTGTTTATTTCTTCGGTAATCCGTCCCGGCGGACGGGTCGGGGTGCCCTTGAATATCATGTGCTCCACGGCGTGCGACATTCCGGCCCCCATGCAGCGGCCTTCGTGTATCGAACCCGTTCCGGCCCATATCTGGATGGACACCACGGGCGCTGAGTGATCTTCGCGGACGAGGCACGTCATACCGTTGGTGAGACAGAATCGCTGAAGCTCCGCATTTGTTTTCCTGATGAGAGACAGGGATTCTTCGGCGATTCCGGAACGCCTGGGCAGGCCCGCGGAGCATCCCCAGAGAAAAGACAGGCCCGCGAGAACGGGGAGGAGAGCGGTTCTCTTCATCGATGCTGGTCTCCCGGCTTATTGCGTTTTCCCCGGCTGCGCGCCGGATCGGCGCGGGGCCGGGACCCGGCGGTTCCGTCGTCCGGTCCGTGAGCCGGTTTGAAAGGTTTGGCGAAAGCGGAATAGAAATCATAACCTTCCGCGAAATCTTCTTTGCTGTCTTTATCGGACCGCTTCAGCCAGCCGGCTTTAATGAGATTGTAGACTATTTCGCCGAAATCTTCCGTGCGGGAGATGCCCCATGAATTCAGTATTCTCATGCTTATCGGACCGAATTCCTGAAGCGTGTAGGATTTAATCCCCTCCAGCAGTTCGGCGGCGCTGACGTGCCTTTCCGGAACTTCTTCAACGGGTTTTTCAAGCGCTTTAGCCGTATAGGCCAGGGCGTCTTTAACGAAAAAATACGCCGGGCCCTTGTACCGGGGGTCACGTCCGGAAAGACGCTTTACAGCCTGTTCAAAATCATTTTCCTGCACTTGAACACTCCTCAGTTCTTTTCGTTTGCCCTTTTTACCCCGGGACTATTTGACGGGATTAATCCGCCGGGGCGGGTTGATCCTGTCAAAAAGTCTCCTGGTCTATTGCAGGGCTTTTCTGATTTTGTCCGCGTACGAGTCCATTTCCTCGGTGGAGTCGTACTCCTTCGGGTCCCAGTTCCAGGAATGCCCGTCGTTTGAGAACCGGGGTATGACATGAAAGTGTATATGCGGCACAACCTGCCCGGCCACTTTGCCGTTGGCCTGGCTCACGTTTATGCCGTCGGCGCCCAGTCCCTCCGTAAGCGAACGGGCTACTTTACGGACAACTGCAATGAGTTTTGAAAGGACTTCCGGCGGCGTCTCGGTTATTGGATCGCAGTGTTCTCTGGGTACGACCAGCACGTGTCCTTTCACAACGGGCTGAACATCCATGAAGGCGACGGTGTTTTCGTCCTCGTATACTTTTGAAGCTGGAACGGCGCCCTGGACGATTTTGCAGAAAATACAGTCTTTATTCATATGTGATCCACGCTATTTTTGTATTGTAAATACGGACGGGTATACTAAACTCAGCGGTATTTCAAAGGAAAGAAAAAATTCTCGGCGGGATTCAAGGCAAATACTCAAACAAGGAGGCGAAATCATGATGCGCGGAACCGGTTTGCTGACGGTTGTCGTTTTGATTGCGGCCGGCATGACGCCGGCAGTCCACGCGGGCGTAGGCATAAGCCCCAAGATAGGCACACTCGGGTACGGGGCCGACCTGACCGTAGGGGTCCTTCCGACCGTGAACGGCCGGTTGGGCTATAATACTTTCAGTTACAAAATAGAAGACACCGAAGAAGAGGAAGGCGAAGAAGTCGCGGAACTTGAAGCGGAACTTAACCTCAAGACGATCGCGGCGCTGCTTGACTGGCACCCCGGGGCCAGTGGTTTCCGTTTTACGGCGGGAGGTATGGTGAATGACAATGAGATCACTTTAACGGCGAGGCCGGGCGCGACGGTTGATATCGGAGACGCCGCTTATACCGTGGAGCGCGTTGACGGGGCCGTGACTTTTGACAGTTTTGCGCCTTACCTGGGTATAGGGGTGGGAAACGCCGCGGACAGGAACAGCCGCATACACTTTTCTCTTGATTTCGGCGCGTTGTATCAGGGTCCTCCGAAAGTCTCTATTGAGGCGACCGCCAGCGATCCCCAGGTGCAGGAGGAACTTAACGCCGATCTCGACCAGGAAGCGCAGGACCTGGAAGACGATTTCTCGTGGTTCAAGTTTTATCCTGTCATTGCGTTCGGTTTTTCTGTCACGTTCTGACGAATACCACGTCCCAGAAGCGGACGATGACTCCGAGCAGGAAGATTGCCGCTATTACGCATACCGCTTTCTGCTCGTCGGGGGTGAGCTTGAACCAGGATGCGACGAGTTGTTTCAGAATATCGCGCATGAGTGCGGTCAGCTTGCCGCGATGTTGACGATTTTATCGGGTACCACTACCACCTTGCGTACCGTTTTGCCCTGAAGATGCCTGCTTACCCCTTCGTTATTCAGGGCCTTTTCCTGCAGGACCTTGCGGTCGGACCCGGCCGGAACCGTGATCCTGCCCCGGACTTTGCCGTTTACCTGGAGAACAATCTCAACCTCTTCGCTCCGGAGGCCGTCGGTGTCGACCGAGGGCCACCGGGCATCGAGAATAGCAGGCTGGAACCCGATCTGTTCCCAAAGCTCCTCGGCAAGGTGTGGAGTGAAGGGTGAAAGAAGGAGCAACAGCGTTTCGACGGCTTTGCGATATACCGCCGCGGCCTGTCCTTCCCCTTTTGGGTCAATACCGGAATCGTCCACGGCATTAGCGAGTTCCATCACGCGGGCTATGGCCGAATTGAAGTGGAACGCGCCTTCCATATCTCTGGTTACCCGTTCTACCGTTTCGTTGATTTTACGATACAGTTCGCGTTCCGGTTCCCGCATGTCCTGAAGACGGCTTTCCCCGCCTTTTGCGGCGCGGATACTTTCGACATTCTGCCGGACCCGGCGCCAGACGCGGCGTAGGAAACGCGACGCGCCTTCTATAGCCTGATCGTTCCATTCCGCGTCTTTTTCCGGCGGCCCTATAAACAGCGTGTACAGCCGCAGGGTATCGGCCCCGTAATTCTTCACGAGTTCATCGGGGCTGACCACGTTGCCTTTGGATTTGGACATTTTGTACAGCTTGCCGTCTTTGTCATTTTTTTTGCAGATCATCCCCTGGGTGAACAGGGCGGCGAAGGGTTCGCTGAAAGAGCAGTATCCCGCGTCGTAAAGGACCTTGACTATGAAGCGGGAGTACAGGAGGTGCAGGACGGCGTGCTCGACTCCTCCGATGTACTGGTCCACGGGGAGCCAGCGGTCCACGTCTTCTTTATTGAAAGGCCGGTCCTTAAGCCTGGGATTGACGTAACGCATGAAATACCAGCATGAACAAAGCCATTGCGCTATGGTGTCGGTCTCACGCCTGGCCGCCCCCCCGCATTCGGGGCAGGCGGTGTTCACGAAATTTTCGCGACAGGCCAGGGGATTGCCCTTTGTCACGGTGAAATCAACGTCTTCCGGAAGCAGTACTGGCAGATCTTTTTCCGGAACCGGGACCGTGCCGCACTTTTTGCAATGCACCACGGGGATCGGGGCGCCCCAGTATCTCTGGCGGCTGATAAGCCAGTCACGGATCCGGTAAGTGACTTCAAATCCGCCGAATCCCTTTTCAGAGGCATATTCCGTCATCTTCCTTACTGCTTCGCGGTTGTTGAGATCCGTGAAAGGACCCGATTCAACCAGAATGCCGTCGTCCGCGTAAGCTTCGGTCATTGCCGAAACGTCCGGATTCCGGTCCGGGTTCTGGATCACGACTTTGACCGGCAGGGAATATTTTTTCGCGAATTCAAAATCCCGCTGATCATGGGCGGGAACCGCCATAACAATGCCGGTTCCGTATTCCATAAGGACATAGTTCGTTACCCAGAGCTCGGAGGTTTCACCGTTGTAAGGATTAGTAACGTGATAACCCGTGAACACGCCTTCCTTCTCCGTGGCTTCGTCGGACCGCACGGCTGAAGAAATCACGAGCTGGCGGTTTACGAATTCCATAACTTCTTTTTCACGTTCATGTCCGGCCATGAGTCCGGCGACGAGAGGGTGCTCCGGAGCTATAGCCATGAAAGTCACACCGTAGATGGTGTCGGGACGGGTTGTGAAAATCGGGCAGGAATCGCCGGTTTCAGTGATCCTGAAATCGACCCTGCATCCTTCAGACCGGCCTATCCAGTTGGTCTGCATGTGGCGCACCTTTTCCGGCCATCGGTCCAGGAGGTCCAGATCGTCCAGCAGGCGCTGAGCGTATTCGGTGATTTTAAAAAACCACTGCTTCAGGTCGCGTTTCCGCACTCCCCTGCCGCAGCGTTCGCAGGTGCCGTCAGGCAGAACCTCTTCGTTTGCCAGGGTTGTGCAGAAATCGCACCAGTTCACGGGCGCGGTTTTCTGGTAAGCCAGACCCCGCTCGTACAGTTTGAGGAATATCCACTGTGTCCATTTGTAGTATTCCGGATGCGACGTTGATATTTCGCGATCCCAGTCGTAGCCGACACCCCATTCGTTAAGCTGTTGCTTCATCCGGGCGATATTGGCCTTTGTGGATTCCCGGGGATGCACTCCCTTGTCCTTGGCTGCGTTTTCCGCTGGAAGCCCGAACGAGTCCCAGCCCATCGGCGCAAGGACGTTCAGCCCCTTCATCTTCTTGTAGCGGGCAAGCGCGTCGGCGATGATGTAGTTACGTCCGTGGCCGACGTGCATGGTCCCCGAGGGGTAGGGGAACATGGTGAGGCAGTAGTACTTGTTCTGAAATTGCGAGATGTCGGTTTTGAAAGTGCCCTGCTCGCGCCAGTAATCCTGCCATTTTTTTTCGATTTCGGCGTATGGGTACTCGTCTTTCATGGATGCAGAGAAATGTGTGGGAGAATGAGGTTCGTGTCAAGGGGAGTGTGTCCTCCCCCCGCGCCACGCAGGCCGGCGTGTGGGGGAGGGGTTCGGCGTCTTTGGGCTCTGTTCTTGCCCTCCACCCTGCGTCACGCATTTCGTTCGCAAATCGAACCGCGATCTCACCGCTTCTGCTTCGTTTCCGCGGGCTTCGCGTATACGAATACAGCTCAGCCCGCGGGGCCTTGTAGAAGCGGCAAGCTTGCGATCCGATTTGCGAATCCTACGGAAGCGGAATTCATCACGCGGTTTGCCGCATCGCGGGCGGCGTACTGGAGGTTTTGTAGCGCCGCTTATCCGCGATGCAAGAAGAGCAAAGCAGTAGAGACAGTGTGGGCAGTGCTCTTAGGATCCTGTAGATCCTGTCTAAAAGCCTTCTCGCCTCACATCTTAATCCCAATCTTAATCTTTATCTTTATCTCCCCACATCTTAATCATAATCTCTCCCTTAGTAGTCCGTAGTCCGTAGTCCGTAGTCTGTCTTCTGTCGTCCGTCATCCGTTATCTGCCCTCAGTTCCGACCTTCGGCGAACATGGTTCGCCTCCTACATGCACGCGTGAGGACACGAGTTATTACACCTTCCGGGCGTTGTAGTAGCGGGTGTCTCACCCGCAGGGCTTTTGTAGGAGCCGATCCCCCGATCGGCGAACATGCCTGAAATCCGTGGTTGCTCCCAGCCCGCATCGCGGGCGGCGGGTCATTCGGATTCGGAGGGGGGCGGTTTTGTTCCGGCATACCTGTTGGCGACCCAGTAGCCTTCAAAGGCTTTGTCTTTGTCGGTGGTATAGGTACCGGTTCCCCACATTTTGTCGTTTTCCCATTCCCCGTTGTACGACGCGCCGTCGGCGAAACGGTATGTTCCCGTGCCTTCGGCCAGAATGCCGTCTTCCCAGCGGCCCTTGATTTGATCTCCATTGGAAAAAGTATATACACCGCGACCATGAATCCGTCCCCTTTTCCAGCCGCCCTGGTACCGTTCTCCGCCGGGAAATGTATAAATGCCCTTACCGTGTTTTTTACCTTTGACCCATGTCCCCGTGTATTTCTCCCCGTTCGGAAAGGAAAGAGTTCCCTCACCATGCATTTCCCCGTTACGTATTTCTCCAGAATAAACCGCTCCATCGCGAAAATCGATAACACCCTTCGAAGGAGATAACGGCTCGACAACCTGTACCGGTTTTTCGTCGTCCCTGCGGATCTTTTCCTGTATCAGCTTTTCCAGTAATTCTCTGGTTTCTTTACTGCGGACCCAGGAAAGCGGAGTCGATCCGTCCTGAGCTTCGGAGTAAAGGTCGGCGTCGTTTTTTACCAGTAGTTCTATTATGGTGTGAGTGTCATTACGAACGGCCCAGTGAAGCGGCGTGATGCCGCTTCTGCCCTCCGCATTGACATCAGCTCCCTTTGCCACGAGTTCGGCCGCAGTGTCAGGGGCTTGACCTATGGCCGCCCAGTGCAGAGGCGTGTACCCGACATTGGACCTGGCGTCCACCCTGGCGCCGTGGCGTAAAAGTGTTTTCAGAACTTCCATGTTGTTCTTTTTCGCGGCCCAGTGGAGAGGCGTGGAACCGTTATCCGCCCTGACGTTGACCTCAGCGCCTTTGTCGACGAGCATGGGAACCGCTTGAGGAAAGTTGTAAACCGCGGCCCAGTGGAGAGGCGTGGAGCCGCCCTTGCTGGGGGTGTTTGCTTCCCTGATTGTGGCCTCGGCGAGCAGTAACGAGAGCTGAGCGATACTTCTTTCCTTTACGGCCGTATGGATTTCAGTAATGGGGCGGGTTTCGGCTTCTACCTGCCCGGCGGCAAGCAGAATAACGGCACAGATAGTGAACGCTCGGTTTCTCATACCGGCCCGTATACTAGGTTGTCGGGAACCGGATTGCAATTGGCAAAAAGCAGGTGCTGCAAAAACCCGGATAAAAAGAAGCCCTGCAG
Organism: Kiritimatiellia bacterium; assembly: GCA_046483125.1. Lineage (GTDB taxonomy): Bacteria > Verrucomicrobiota > Kiritimatiellia > UBA8416 > JAWODU01 > JAWODU01. The sequence continues at coordinate 14,556 of JAWODU010000085.1, read as the reverse complement.
TCAGCCTGGTTTCTTTGGATGTTTGCACAACAATAGCCTCGTAGGCTCTGCCGAACCACTGTCATCCTCTCGTACCGGGCCGACTGCGGGCTGTCTGTAATTTGAGCAATAGATGTGCCAGAAACGAGAACCGGCACCGATGCGGCGGGCGGTGAAAAGGAATTTGCAAAATGTTGACATTCACCCGACATTGTCATAAGAAGCGGGCTCCAAAGGGGTTTCAGCGGGGCTTGCGTCTCGCATAAGCAAGAATCGGGATTGAGAAACCTTCTCTTTTCTGAGGCGGCAATTCGCATAATGGCCGATGAGTCCTGCCGCGCGAGGCGGCAGGGGGCGCAGGCCGTAATTACAATTGCCGTTTCCGGGTTTTCCTGCTTGTTTGCAGGAGCCGGGTTTACTATGCTTGAGAGTTGAGGGCGTTGGCAGAAAGGGTTGGAGGTGTAAGAAATGTCAAGAATCTGCAGTATTTGCGGCAAAGGGTCCGCTACGGGCAACAGGATCATCCGCCGCGGTATGGCCAAGAAAAAGGGCGGTATCGGCCTGCATACAACGGCCGTTAACAAGCGTAAGTTTCAGCCTAACCTTCAGAAGATACGCGTTGTCGAAAACGGGCGGGTTGTTCGACGGCTGGTTTGCGCTTCCTGTATTCGGCAGGGCAAGGTTACTAAGGCGTAACCCCTAATGTCATGGAAGAACCCTTGGACGATTCCTCGGAGATTAAAGACACGGACATCGTGTTTGACTGCCCGCATTGCGGTAAAAGTCTCGCCATAGATTATCGCGGCGCGGGTCTAACCATACCGTGTACGGACTGCGGCAGGCACGTTCAGGTGCCCATACCCGAGGGAATGGAACTTACCGATATAGACAGCACTGAAGAGGAAAAAGAAATCCGGATTCTGAATCTGCGTCGTTCTCTGGCCGCTTCGGAACTCAAGGCAAAACAGCTTCAGAGCGAGCTGGAAGAATTAAATGAAAGACGCGGCGAACTTGAGAAATCTCATTCCGGCGGTGAACACAGGTTCAGTGAAGTCCTGCAACAGGTGAATCGCATCCGCGCGTCAATAAGCGAGATATCCCGCGCCCTGGAAAAGATCAACGCTCTTGCAAGGGCCGAAGAAAGCAAGTAGATACGGGAGATTTCACAGGAAGATCGGGAAGTTCGGAAAGATTTTTCGGCAGATATAAGAACCTCTTTCCGTCCTTCTCGACCTTCCTGAAAGACTCTTGCCCGATCTTACAGTAAACATGCCCGGCAGGAGCGTCACTTCCGCGATTCAAGTTCCCGAATGCGCTCTTCCAGTTCCTCGATCCTGGTCCGATAACGGCTTTCCACTCCTTCAATGGCGGACAGTAGTAATCCGTTGGTCTGGTTCTGTTGAGACCAGAGGCGGTAAGTGTAGAATTTGAGCAGTTTCCAGATGACACGCTTGAGTAGAACGAAAAGACCGGGGAATCTGGAGCGGCGTTCGTGGATCTGAAAGTCGTTAATATCGACAAAGACCGCTTCGCGGAGACAATCGAGATAATGCAGGAGAAAGTTTTCCTCGTTCTTGAGTTCGTCAAGGTTTGTACGTTTGGCGATTGTCTCGCGGACGCTGTCGGAATAAGTCCCGGAACGCATTTTTTCCGTTACCGCGGCGCGAATTTCGCGAATGATTTTTTCGCTGTCGATTCCGTCAGCGCCGATGTCGAATACGTGCTTGGCCATAGTTCGCCTTCCTGAGCACGCAGTATAGGTGCGGCGGGCCAGTCCCGCAAGGCCAAATGCGGAGAGTCTCCTGCGGAAGCGAAATGCGTGACGCAACAGCCCGCATCGCTGGCGGCGTATCGGAGGTACTGTAGTGCCGCCGGACGCGATGCAAGGGGAGCAGAGCCCCAAGCATCCTGTTGATCCTGTCTAAACATCTTCTCTCCTCCCCATCTTAATCCCAATCTTAATCTTAATCTATCACTCTTAATCGACTCGCTTAGTCGCCACCCTTTCCGCCGCGGCCGCGGCGGACGGTTACACTTAACCGCCAAACTTGACCGATTCCTTCTCAACAACTACGGGCAAAGCGGGTCGAGTAAGCGTAAAGGACCAAGTGTTGCGACTAAGTCTATGGACTAAGTGTCCCTCCCCTCTCCCCATCTTAATCCCAATCTTTATCTTTATCTTTATCTCCCCACATCTTATTCATAATCTTAATCGCAATCTTAATCTCTCCCTCCGTCCTCTGTCGTCCGTCATCCGTCCTCCGTGCTACTCACCTTTCCATCCCGTAGCTTCTGCGCGAATAAATGCAAACGCTCTGTATCACACCGAGACCAGCCATCGTAACTACAGTAAATGTACCACCGTAACTTATTAACGGCAGGGGCAGTCCCGTAATCGGTATCAGTCCTATCGTCATGGCCGTGTTTATGAACACGTGAGTAAAAATCACCGTCACTACCCCCACGCACAGAAGCCGGCCCATTCTGTTCCTGGTGTTGACAGCTATCAACAGGCCTTTCCCCGCCGCCGCTCCGAACAACAGCAGTACGGCAAAAGCCCCCGCAAACCCCGTCTCTTCGGCAATAACGGAATAGATGAAATCCGTGGGGGCCACGGTGCTGGGCAGGTAACCCAAAGCGCTCTGAGTGCCTTTGCCGTAGCCTTTCCCCGTCCATCCGCCGGACCCGACGGCTATCTTGGACTGCATTTTGCTCCATCCCACTCCCAGCGGATCCTGCTCCGGCCTGAAGAAGGCCACTATTCTGTCCCTCTGGTATTCGCTCAGCAGAGTATACCGCGCGATTCGGCGGCAGGTTTCTTCCTCCATTCCAAGTTTTCGGGGTAAAAACAGGGCCGAAAGCAACAGAACAACCGCCAGTAACATCATGCCGAGACCGTAACCGAGCGCTCTCAGAGACACGCCTCCGGCGAACGCCATGACCAGCGTCAGGGGTATGAAAACCGCCGCGGTGCCGATATCGGGCTGTATCACTATCAGAATAAACGGCAGAAGCCCCGCCGATACCGTAAGCGCAAGCCCTCCCGCGCTGTTCACGGAAAAATTCGGACGGCTCAGAACCGCGGCAAGAAGCACAATTACCGCGAATTTGGCCACTTCCGCGGGCTGAAGGCCGAAACCGAAAATCATGAGCCAGCTCTTCGCGTTATTGACAACTTTGCCGACCATAAGGACGAGAACCAGAAGCGCAATTGCCAGCGCATACAGTCCCCATGCCGCCTTTCTCAAATTCCGGTAATCAAAAAGGGAGAAAAAGCCGTAGAAGCATATCCCCAGAGCGATCCTCAGCAGATGACGCCGCCAGAGTCCGCTGTAACTTTCGCCCGCCGCTTCGGACGCGCTGGATACGAACATGACTCCGAGAATAACCAGCAGAAACACCGCTGTCGTCAAAGACCAGCTTGAATCTCTGAACTTTCTGAATTCCCCTGTAAACCGGTTCACTAGCTCTCTCCACTGGGAATTTTCTGACAGGATTTACAGGATCTGAGATGCATCATAAGCCGCCAATCATGCGGCTGTCGCCGCATAATTGACGGAAAACTATCCTGTTGATTCTGCGGATTGATCCTGCCTAAAGACTCTCTCGATTTTTTCTTCAATTCTTCATTCTACTTTCACGTGATCTGTTCTGTAACGCTCCAAAGCGAAAATGCCTTCCATCAGATGCTGTATGCGCGGAGCAGCGTTTCTTCCGCCGGACAGAGCGTCTTCAATCACAACCGAGACCGCGTAACGCGGATTTCCAAAAGGCGCAAAGGCTATCATCCACGCGTGCTTTTTATTCTCTTCCGGAACCCCGTATTCCGCGGTTCCCGTCTTACCCGCCATTTCCACTCCGTCCACCTTCGCGCGCTTGCCCGTTCCGTGCGGAGCCTGAATAACGTCGCGCATCCCGCCCCGGACCAATTCCAGCGTGTCGGCCGACCATTCCATGGCATTCACAAGATTCCCCGCCCTTACTCCGCTGTGTATCAGCCGCGGCCGGTAGACGTATCCGCCGTTGGCCAGGACCGAAACCATTACGCACATCTGCAGAGGGGTTACACACAGCGCCCCCTGGCCTATCGATGCGTTGCACGTATCACCCGGCCGCCACGCGTCCCTGTAGCGTCGTCTCTTCCATCCCTCGTCGGGAAGAAGCCCCGGCTGTTCGGAAACAAGCGCTATTCCCGTTCTCTTTCCGAAACCCAGAGCGGAAGCCATGTGGTATATGTATTCATAACCGCATTGCAGTCCCAGCTGGCAGAAGAAGGCGTTGCACGACTGCTCCAGGGCCTTTCTCATGCCGATTGTGCCGTGCCCCCTGGTGCTCCAGCAGTTAAACGTGGCGTTTCCCACCCTGAAATACCCGGGACAGTCGAATTTCGTGCCGGCGTCCGCCTTTCCGTTCTCAAGGGCCGCTATCGCCACGACAGGTTTAAACGTGCTCCCCGGAGCATAGACCGCTGCAACCGGCCTGTTCAGCAGAGGTTTGCCCTCGTCCTGCATAAGCGCTTCCCACTGCTCCGGAGATACGCTTGGACTGAAAACGTTGGGATCGAAAGAAGGCGCGCCCGCCATGGCAAGTACATCGCCGTTGCGGGGATCCATCGCCACTATGGCGCCCTTCACGCTTCCGCTTTCCCATTCCGGCTGAAATGCCAGCGCTTCTTCCGCAAGACGCTGTATATCCGCGTCTATCGTAAGCATTACGTCTTCGCCGGGCACTGGGTCTCTCCGGCGGAACACTCGCCGTACAAATCCGGACGCGTCGACCTGTACCAGCCTGCCTCCGGCCTTGCCGGTGAGCTTTCGATTCTTTACCGCTTCAATTCCCCTTCTTCCCCCCATCTGAGGAAGGTAATAGTGATACGGGTCATCCGGGTTTTGCGCGGGTTTGGATCTGCCCACATACCCGAGCAAGTGACCCGCAAGCTTCCCGTGCGGATAGATTCGAAGAGCTTCAACCTGTATGCCCACGCCCGGCCTGTCGCCGCCGAGTTCCGACCATCGAGCCAGTCCTTTTTCTCCTATGTCGCGAAACGCTGTAAGGGGCAGAGGCAGTCTCCTTTTTACATGTGCGGCAATGCCCTCTCGAGTCAGGGGCGAAGTAAGGTTTATGACATCTTCAACTTCCGTTATGGTCCGCTCAACTCTATCTATGGTGTTCGACCATCCGCCCGGCTGTCTCAGTTCTTCGATATAGACGGCAATACAGTAACTCGGCCTGCTTCCCGCGAGGCGAACTCCGTTCCGGTCCAGAATTCTTCCTCGTACCGAAGGCAGACGTATGCCCCGGATACTCTGTCTCAGACCCGTCTCACGGTACTCTCCGCCTTCTACCACCTGCAGGTGCCACAGTGCCGCCGTCAGAAAGATCAGCGTCCCCGCAACACCAAGGAGTATTACATGTACACGGCCGGGGGCTTCAGAAATCGGGTTACTCAACATCTTCCAGTGTTTTCCTCGTTTCTATATTTCCCAGGAGCCTGTCCAGGCCGGCCCCGGCCAGAAAGACCGGCGGAGCCGAGACAGCGCCGAAAATTCCACTGCCTATCATCTTCAGAAACAGCCGGCCGAAGCCGCACTGCACCAGATCGGCTCCCGCCAGCAGGGCGTAGAGGCCGAACGTAAACGCCATGGCCCCGACGGCGCCGAAAAACACCTGCGTAATGAAGGATTCGGTCACCACCAGGTCCCGGGTCAATCCCATAAGCCATCCGATTATCCCCAGGCACACCGCCGAATAACCAAGCGGTATTTCACTCAGTGTATCGTGCAGAAAACCGGCGGTAAACGCGGCCGCCAGGGCGAGAGCGGTGCTTCTGTTGAGAGCGTAATAAATGACAACACAGGCCAGAAAAGGAAACTGAGCCCCGCCGAACGCGGCCGGAGCAGGGAACAGCATCTGCATTACCCCCGCGCCGATTACCAGAAATATCATGGATACCGCCGTAGTCATTTCATATCCCTATGGTCTCGCATAACCTTTGCCTGCCCATCTTAATCCCAATCTTAATCTCTCCCTCTGTCCTCCTTCCTCCGTCGTCTGTCATCTGTCCTCCGTCATCTGTCATCTGTCATCCGTCATCCCTCTCCGTCCTCCTCCATCACCACAAAAACGTATTTCAGAGACCTGAGTTCCGCCGCCGGTACTACTTCGGCTCTCTGGTATAGAGCCGAGGGCGAAGGCCGAATAGCGGTCACGTAACCCACAAGAAGACCCGACGGGTAAACGCCTCCAAGACCCGAAGTCAAAACTTGATCGTTGGGTTTTACATCGCTATCACTCGGTATATAGTCCATTACACAGGGTCTTACCGAATAAAGCATCTCCAGCCGGTGCTTGCCGCTAAGGGCGACACCGGCGCCCCGAATTACGCCGAAGGCGCCGCTCCGGGACAGCCTGCAGGCCGCCCGCGATGTCTGATCGGTAATCAGCAATACCGTAGCCGTATGTCTGGAAACCGATTTAACGTGCCCCACCAGGCCCTCGGATGTTATCACCGCCATGTTTTCTTTTACGCCTTCATGAGCTCCCGCGTTCAATGTAAGCGTCTGCCACCATCCGCTTATGTCCCGCCCCACTACCTCGCAGAGTCTCAGGCTTCTTTCATCACGGCTGGCGAAACCCAGTTTGTCGCGCAGGATTTCGTTTTCCCGCGCCGCATTTTCCAGACTCACAATCTTCTCGTTAAGGAACGCGATCTCTCTTTCCATTTCCTTTTTTTCTTCAAGTTCCCCGCGGGCGTTGGTCACCGAAGACAGAAAATCACCTCCGCCGCGGATCACAAGCCACATTACGTTCTGGAAGGGAACGAAACTGTCCCGCGTTTCCCCCTTGATTTCCCGTACACAGCTCGCAGGAAGGTTCAGCACAAGCACGATGGCCAGACAGACAACGCAAACAATAACTTTTCTCTCTCTTCTCATGGCTTACCTGTCCGTTGCGCGGCTTCAAATTGCGCAGGATTCGAGGTGTTTCGGGGCAGGCTTTGCATGCATATCGCCGGAATGCCGGCAGTCGCAATGCGGCGAATTCAGTGGGGAATAATAGCGGGAAAAGGACTTACAAACGGTCCGCGTGGGCCGTTTTACGCAGGAATTTAAGCTCGTTAAGAACCACTCCCGTCCCTTCGGCCACCGCGCTCAGCGGATCGTCGGCCACGTGAACGGGCAGACCCGTCTGTTCGGCTATAAGCTTGTCTATGCCCGTCAAAAGCGACCCTCCGCCGGCCAGGATCATGCCTCTATCGACAAGATCGGCCGACAATTCCGGAGGACACCGCTCCAATGTAATCCTTATGGCGTCAATAATGGAAGAAACGGGCTCCTGAAGAGCCTCGCGGATTTCTTCCGACGTTATGGAAAGGGTCTTGGGCAAACCTGCAACCAAATCGCGCCCTTTAACTTCAATACTTGTTTCATCCCCGACCGGATAGGCCGACCCCATTGTCATCTTTACATCTTCCGACGTTCGATCTCCTATCATCAAATTGTAAACGCGTTTCATATACTGGGCTATGCACTCGTCCATCTGATCACCGCCGACACGTACCGTGCGGCTGAACACGATACCGGCAAGAGATATGAGTGCCACTTCCGTTGTGCCTCCGCCGATATCCACAACCATGTTGCCCGCCGGTTCCTGAACGGGAAGACCCACGCCTATGGCCGCGGCCATGGGTTCTTCAATGAGGAACACTTCCCTCGCGCCGGCGTGCGTGGCCGAATCCTTAACCGCCCGCTTTTCCACTTCGGTTATGTCGCTGGGCACCGCGATAATTATTCTGGGGCGAACCATCTTGCGGCGGTTATGGACCTTCTTTATGAAGTACCTCAGCATTGCCTCCGTAATCTCGAAATCCGCAATTACGCCGGCCTTCATCGGCCTTACGGCGACAATGTTTCCGGGAGTCCGGCCGAGCATGCGTTTGGCTTCCTCACCGACGGCAAGAATGCGTTTGGTGCCGGCCTGAATGGCCACTACGGAAGGCTCGCGAAGCACAATGCCCCGCTCTTTTACGTAAACCAGCGTGTTCGCGGTGCCCAGATCGATCCCGATATCATTCGAGAACATCCCCAAAAAAGCATTCCACATATTCATATCTTTTCAGGCAACCGGGTTGCGCCAGCTTTAACATTGCCTAATTTGCGCCATTTTGTTAATTGCCGTCAAGAAGGAATTTGCACTATTGCAAAAATGCCGCCTTTTCGGCATTGAAGAAGGTAAGAACCACCGATTTCACGGATGTGTTCGCCGAAAGTCCGGAACTGGAATAGCCGCAAAAAGAAAAGCTGAAAGCTGAAAGTTGAAAGCAGAAAGCAGAAATGGGAGAAGGGGAGAAGATGTTTAGACAGGATCTACCGGATCTACAGGATGGTGGGAGGTCTACTCTTCTTGCATCGCGGATAAGCGGCGCTGTGAAACCTCCAGTACGCCGCCCGCGATGCGGGCTGTTGCGTCACGCATTTCGCTTCCGTAGGATTCGCAAATCGGATCGCAAGCTTGCCGCTTCTGCAAGGCCCCGCCCTCCGAGCGTGTATACATATACCCGAGGAGGGCGGAAACGAAGCAGAAGCGGTGAGATCGCGGTTCGATTTGCGAACGAAATGCGTGACGCAGGGCTACAGGGCACACACGGAGCGCAGAGGCAGAGCCGAACCCCTCCGCCACACGCCGGCCTGCGTGGCGCGGGGGATACAAGATTAAGCTTGGGATTAAGATTTGGGGAGATTAAGATTTAGATACGAATGGATGGCCTGAATTACATACTGGCAAACCGCAGTCAGGTCATGGTTTTGCGCGCCCTGTACAAAGCGAATGAATCGCTTACCGGCAGGGGCGTGGAACGCGCCTGCGGGCTTTCGAACAGGTCCACAATGCTCGCCCTTGAATTCCTGGTTGAGGCCAGAGCAGTTACCCGTGCCGAAACCGGCAATTCCTATCTTTACAGCCTCAACCACGGACATTACCTGGTGTCGAAAGCACTGAAGGGAGCTTTTGAAGCAGAAGAGCTTTTCTGGGATGACCTCCGGAAAACCGTTCGGCGTGTCGTGCGCCCCAGGCCTATGGCCGCGGTGGCAACCGGCCCGCTTGCGCGCGAGGAAACCGACTACGGAGGACGTCTGATTGTCACGATGCTCTTTACCACCGGCAGAGCCCGAATCAAATCACTCGGCACGATAAATAAACTCGGTGAGGCAATAAAAGAGCGATACGGCATGACGCTCGAGCATCATCTTCTAGACACCAACACCATGGACAGAGAAGAATACACGCCGCTCTGGCGGCGCGTTGAAAAAGAAGGCATACTCCTTTTCGGAACACTCCCGTAACCCCTGGAAAAGGCAAAGGATTGGTATCGTTCAAATGTTGAAGCCTGGCGGGAGAATTACTGATTTGTATCGAAGGATGACGACACATTGATACCCTTACTCGCATTCTTAACCGCCACCCTTTCCGCCGCGGCGGACGGATGCCCTTACTCGGATACACTCGATATACTTAACCGTTAATAGGCAATGCGTTAGCGATTAAGCGGGTCGGTTAAGGGCTCGATTAAGAGTTTGGTCTTCGATGCGCGTAAATTGGGACCAGGCGTTTTACCTTGCAGGCGTCAACATTTGAACGTTATCAAAAGGTTTTTCTTCCTGCTTATCATGGGAGAAGGTTCACAGTTTACTGTTCACGGTTCCCCGCCGGAAAGCAAAAGAGCTCCCGCTGATTCTGCTTGAGTAAAACGATAAAAAAGCTCTATTATCAATATTCGTCAAGGAGAACGCAATATTCCAGGCGTATAAATCTCTATGGCCGATATACAGATAACCTGCCCTGATTGTTCCGCGGTTACCACAGTATCCGAATTCGCAGACGATTCTTCTCTGGTTTGCCGCAACTGCGGGCAGAAACTGCAAAAACCGGCCTACGCCGGTTCGCAGAAGCAAAAGAAAAAACCTGGTTTACGTACCAGACAAACTGCTCCGGCTCCCCCTCCTTCCGCGGATACTTCATCATCTGCTCCGCCTGAACCCACACAGATGGACCTGATGGGGCCGGCTCCGCGACGCAGAAAAAAATTCCGGTTTACCCATAACATGGGAAGCTGGCTCGTTTTTCTGGTTCTTGGAGGCACCATGGGGGCGCTGCGTTACGGCGGGCTGGCGCCTCAGACTTATATTTTCATGGTAAGAGAATACGCCTTGTGGATTGCCGTGGTTCTGGATCTCATGATACTTCTCAAAGCCTTCAAGGATTCCGTGTTCCAGGGCATTCTCTGCCTGCTGATTCCGCCGTACGCTTTGTATTATCTGTTTACAACCTGCGACGATTTCTACCTGCGGGCCATAATCGGCGGATTGCTGGTGGGCTTGGGCCAGGACTGCTTTGTCGCGGCAGGCCGGAAGAGCGCAAACCTGATAGACTTCATCAGCGAGTGGATAGCCACCGGCGGAGGGGGGTAAGGGAAGAGTTTGTTGCTCTTTGTTCCTTGTTCGTTGTTCTTTGCTGAAGAGGCGGACGGACAAGAGATGAGGAAGGCCGTATGAACCTGGAAATCAGAGAAGAACAGAGAGAATCATGGGGAACACGCCCCGGCTTCGTTCTGGCCGCGGTAGGTTCCGCAGTCGGCCTGGGAAATCTCTGGGGATTTCCGTACAAGCTGTACAGCTTCGGCGGGGGAGCTTTCCTGATACCATATCTGATCGCGCTGTTTGTGGTGGGAATACCCCTTATGATCCTCGAGTTCAGCCTCGGCCATTATACCCAGCGCGCGGCCCCGGACGCCTTCGGCAAGGTCCATCCGCGTTTTGAAGCCGTCGGCTGGTGGGGCGTGATACTGGGCTTTGTGATTGTAACCTACTATCCCGTGATTCTTGCGTGGTGCTGGACATTCCTGTGGCACAGTCTGGTCGGCATCTGCCGGGGCGGAGAACTTCCCTGGGCGGGGGAAGGTATCGAAGGAGTCCGGAAAGCCACCGGCTTCTTCTTCAATGATTATCTCCAGCACACGGACGGCTGTTTCAGACTGGGAGCAATCCAATGGCATATCGCTCTGCCGCTTCTCCTGACATGGATTGCCATGTATTTATGTATCTTCAAGGGAGTAAAACTCGTCGGCAAAGTAGTCTGGCTGACAGTGCCCATACCGTGGGCGATGATTCTTATCCTCGCCGTGCGCGGTCTTACGCTTGAAGGAAGCGGCCAGGGCCTTGCGTTTTATCTCAATCCCGAATGGTCCGAACTCGTTAAACCTTCCACGTGGCGATACGCGTTCGGGCAGGTGTTCTTTTCGCTGAGTCTCGCCTTCGGAGTAATGATAACTTATTCAAGTTTTCTGCACAGGAAAAGCGACATAAACAATAACGCCGCCATCATAAGCCTGGCCGATCTGGCGACCAGTTTCGTGGCCGGACTGGCCGTGTTCGCCACACTCGGCGGAATGGCTTACGCTACACAGCAGGCCGGAAACCCCGTCCCCGTAGACAACGTCGTGGACAAGGGTCCAGGACTGGCCTTCGTCGCCTTCCCGTACGCCCTGGCCCAATTGCCGGGCTCGGCGTGGTTCAGTTTTATTTTCTTCGCCGCTCTTCTTACCCTCGGCATTGACTCGGCTTTTTCCATTACCGAATCCGTCCTGGCCAGTATTGTCGATAAGACCGGATGGCACCGGAAGTACGTCCTTCCCGTGATGAGCCTTGTGGGACTGGGTACAGGGCTGGTGTTTGTTACCGCCGGTTCGGGTCTTAACTGGCTCGGTGTAATAGACGGCTTCATAAACGGAACATGGGGCATCGCTTTCATGGGGCTACTGGAATGCGTAGTGCTCGGCTGGCTTTACCGCGTCGAGAAGCTCCGCGCCCATGCCAACGACCGGAGCGACTGGCGGCTTGGAGGCTGGTGGGACTTTCTCGTACGGGCCGTTATTCCGGTAGTACTCTCGACGCTCGTTTTCTGGAATCTGCTGGAGGATTTTTCCACTGAAGGCGGTTTTATCGTAACAGGCGAGGGAAAAATCCTCTGGCACAATGTCGTCGGTCTGATTGTAGTGGCCGCGGCGCCAGTTCTTGCGTTTCTCATAAGTCTTGTCAAAAGCCCGCGTGAAAAGGATCCCGTCCAGGATCTTCCAATTGCGAGCCGCGGAGGCGCGCCGGCTCTTCTACTGGCGGTTATCGGGGCCGCCCTCACGGGATGGGCCCTTGTAACGGGTCTGCCTCTTCTCAGATCCGGAGTTCCGGAAGCCTCGGCCTGGACAATGCCCATGGCCGTTGCCGGTGCGGCGACAGTCGCCGCGCTTATCGCCCTTGTACTGGGCATGAAGACCGTGCGCCGGTTAAGAAATTCCGAAACCAATCCCTCCTGGTCCGCCAGATGGTCCGGACTGCTCGCGACGATCGATATAGGCGGCGGTGCCGGTCTCCTCCTGGCGCTTCAGAGCGCCCGCGCGCTGGCTGTTCCGCAGGCGGTGCCCTCCCCCGTTGAAACGGAAGCTTCCCTCAGCGGTGCCGGGCACCTGATGCTGGGCATATTCATAGCCGTAATGATAGTGGGATTCTCGTGGTGTTTTTACCGGGCCATCGGCGGAGCGGGAAAAGAAGATTCGGCAACGGCAGGGGAATAAGCTGTTTCAAGACAGACTGCGTTCTGCCCATTCGATAATCCTGTCGGCAACCTCTCTTTTGGGCATCAGCGGCAGTTCCTCGGTACGGGCCGCTGAAATCAGGATCACCCTGTTGGTATCGCATTCAAAACCCGAATCATCAGCCAGAACATTATTCACAGCGATCAGATCCAGGTTTTTCTCTTTGAGTTTGGCCGTCCCGTTTTCGATAAGGTCTTCCGTCTCCGCGGCAAACCCGATGTATACGCGGTTCCCCTTCAGCTGGGCCACACTCTTGAGGATATCCTCAGTCGGTTCCAGTGCGAGAGTGAGGGGTGCAGAGTCTTTTTTGAGCTTCGTTCCCGAAACCATACCGGGCCGCCAGTCTGAAACCGCGGCGGCCATTACCAGAACGTCGCACCACTCGATATTGTCATGGACAGCCCGCTTCATTTCCCCGGCGGTGATCACCCCAACTGTATGAACCCCCGAGGGCGCCGTCAGCTTCACCGGACCGGACACGAGGCGTACCTCGTGACCGCGTGCCAGGGCGGAAGACGCCACGGCATAGCCCATTTTGCCGCTGGAGCGGTTGCTGATGAACCTTACCGGGTCCAGTTCTTCCCTTGTCGGCCCAGCTGTTACAAGCACTCGCATGGATACTTATATTGTCTTAAGAAAAGGATTTGTGCGTTTTTCCCCGGCGATGGTTGTGGCCGGACCGTGGCCGGGATAAACGGCCGTGTCATCCGGCAACTCAGACAGTCGTTTTAGAGATAAAGTCAGTTCCCGCATATCTCCCCCGGGGAAATCAGTCCGGCCGGCCGAACCCGCGAAAAGTGTGTCACCGCTGAAAACAACCTTGTCTTTCTCAAAAAAGTAACAGACACCGCCCGGGGTGTGACCCGGAGTGCCCAGAACCCTGTAGGTAATGCCCGCGTCCGTACGCCGGTCTCCCTCTGCCGCCGTCACGAAAGCGTTCCCGGGCAGGCTCCGCGGAACGGGGTAAAAAGGCGGCATTTCATTCTGCGGTTCAAAAGCCCAGGCAAGATCCGCCTGATGGATCAACACCGGCGCCGGAAAATTCTCGTAAATATCCGCCAGAACCGAAATGTGGTCCATGTGACCGTGGGTCAGCAGGTAAGCAGCCACAACAAGCCCTTTTTCTTTTATCAACCCGGATATGGCTTCGCTCTCCGCGCCGGGGTCCAATATGAGCGCTTTGCCGGCTTCGTTGTCCACCACAAAGCAATTCGCCTGAAAAGGACCCGTTACTACAGTTTCTATCTGCATGATGTATTCCTGCCACAAAACAACGGCGAAATACATGAAAAAATGATGTTCGCTGTTCTTTGCTGGAGGAGGATCCGGAATACAGCATGGGAGCAGCCACGGATTTCACGGATGGTAATTGACCTCGGGGAAGAGAGGACGGGCACTGATTACACGAATGTTCGCCGATCGGGGGATCGGCTCCTACAGAAGCCCTGCGGGTGAGACACCCGCTACTACAACGTTCCGAAGGCGTAGTAACGAGTGTCTCACGCGTACGTGTAGGAGGCGAACCACCGTTCGCCTAAGGTCGGGACGGAGGTCAGATGACGGATGACAGATGACGGAGGGAGAGATTAAGATTGGGATTAAGATGGGGAGAGGGAAGGGACACTTAGTCCATAGACTTAGTCGCAACACTTTCCGCCCCGGCGGACGATTACGCTTACTCGACCCGCTTTGGCCGTAGTTGGTGAGCAGGAATCGGTTCCGCGGGGCGAATCCTCCATACTATTGTCCCGGGACCTTTCCTTCGAGACAAAAGGTCCTTCGCCGCTCCTCGATACCCCTCGTATACTGTGTACGGCCGGTGACAGCCCCTCTGGTTGGACTTGCGGAGACATCCCGGTACCACCAGCATCCGAACAGAAAGGCATGACCATGGCTCGTAGGTGTGGAGGAGGCGGGCCTGCTTGAGAGACTTG
>JAWODU010000069.1:0-9885 GCA_046483125.1 Kiritimatiellia bacterium | reverse complement strand
GAGCCGGAAACAGCCGCCGGGAACGAAGCGGGATCGGCGGGGTCCGTTCCGGCATCGACTTCGGCCTTCTCCCCCGTGCCGTCCCCGTCGGAATCCGCGCTCAGATCGCTAGTCCCCAGCAATGCCTCCTGGCCGGCGTCAAGACCGTCTCCGTCCTGGTCGATAAGCAGAATCGTCTCACTGACACGTATCTCTCCGATACCTCTGTGCAGGCAGATCCTTGTCGCGTCAGTAAAGGTTTCAAGCGGAATGTTGTTGGTTTTCCACAGTATCCGGCCGGTCCCGGTCATGATGTTTCCGAGGTTCTCTATGAGTGAATCGTCGGAATCGCTCAGCTCAATATAGAGAGACGAACCGGCGTAATCCATGAACTGAACTTCCATCTTGAGGTCGTTGGTTACAATGGTGCGATTGAGTTCCACGTATAACCTGCCTTCTCCCTCGGGTTCGGAGGCGGGAACGTGCCATTCGCCGGGGTTGAAGCCGGGGAACAATGTCACATCGACGAGGCGCGAGACGAAGGGCATCAGCAGAGGATTGATTTCCATGAGTCGGGCGGCCTGCCGGGTGGTGAGAGGGGCGCAGATTTCCTGAACCAGCCATTCCTCGTCCTGTTGATATACCCTTACTATCCAGTCCGGACCGAGGTAATACTTTTCGCCGAGCAGAACAACATCGGGATTGTCCCAGTCTATGGCGGAAAGATCGATCGGATTGGTTGGCGGCGAAGCCATGACCGAAGATAACGGCGCGACGGGACCGGGAAGGCCGGCCGCTACCCATTCACCGCCGACCTTGTAAGCGCGCTCTACCCATTCGGGCATTGTGTAGATGTAGTCGTCTTCGCGGGTGTAGCGTGAATCGGCCCAGTCGATGAACGCCCTGCTTACGCCATAGCCCGGCTCGAAATCGTCTGAAAATCCGTCCCGGTCGGTATCGGAAACCGTCGGATCGGTGCGCTCCTGATACTCGGTCAGGCTGGATACGCCGTCTTGATCGGGATCTTCAGCAGGCGTAGCGGAAAGGCCGCCAAGGTACGTCAGTTCCCACCAGTCCGGCAGGCTGTCGTTGTCGGTATCGGGATCGATGAGCTGAATATCAATTCCGGCAGTATCGTCCTGGAGATATAGAGGGTTTGCGGGGTAAGAGCCTTCTGCTTCCCACCAGTCCTTTACTCCGTTCCGGTTGAGGTCTTTGTAAGCCTTTATCCGGTAACTGGTGAGATTGGGCAGTTCGGTCAGGGAATAACCGCCGGGGCGGGCGATAACAGTGCTGTAGGAGGAGCCTCCGGCAGTTGGAGAGGCAATGACGTGAATCGGGCCGGACTGCCAGCCCGGATAGATAATGCGGCCCGAGATGTCAGCGGGAAATGACGCGGGGTCCGCGGGATCGGTCCCGGCGTTGACTTCTTCCAGATCGCCCGCGCCGTCCTCGTCGGTATCCCGAGACAGGGGATCGGTGCCGTAGGTGTGTATTTCTTCGCCGTCTGACAGCCCGTCGTTATCGGAATCGGGATTGTTCGGATCGGTTCCGGCTTCAAACTCCTCAAGGTTACAGAGTCCGTCGCCGTCTTCGTCCCCTTCGGCGGCAGGGCTGACGTCCCCGAAGTTCTCGCGCTCCCACCAGTCGACCATGCCGTCTTCGTCGAAGTCCTGATGGATCCACGCCTGAAGGTCGCCGTCTTCACCCAGCATGTAGAGCTCGGCAACTTCAAGGTCGGTCAACACGCCTTTACATAGAACGAGCTGTGCCATCTATCCCCTGAAGGAGTTGATGACGATTTCTTTCTCCATGTGTTCCGGAGGCGGTCTCGGCCGCCAGGGCCTGCCGGGTATGCGGATATCGGGAGTGCGGACGGCAATGGGGCGCTTGACGCGTTTTATGTCGTAGGCTCCGAGTGTGAACTCGGCGGCGCCTGAGTGAAGACTGTCAATATCGGAAGAGCCGAGATCCCACGTCGGCTCCTTGAGTCCGTCGATGTATGTATGAACTCCGGCGGCGCCGTTTGTTGAGTCCCACACCACGCCGAGATGCATCCACTGATTTCGGTGAACCACGCGGGGCCTGGTAACCTTGAGTATCCTGTGGCCGCGGCAGCAGGAGCCGTCGTCTGAGAAAAATGTCCACAGCCTGCCGCCGAGGAAAAATGCGGAGTACTGGCGCTGTCTGTCTTTTGTCCGGAACTTGCCGAGGACCCTGTTGGGCTGAAAGCGGAAGCGGGGCCTGCACCACAGGGTAAAGGAGAGATTGCTCGAGACGTTAAGAACGGTGTTTGTGCCGAAGGAGACGTAGCCGTCCCTGCCGTCGAGGTTAAGGGCGCCGTTTTTGAAATCGGCCCCGTGACGCAGTTGGCCGTTTATAATGCCTTCTATTGTCTCGCTGGCGTCATTGGTAAGCGGCCAGTAACAGAGAATCTTGTGCCGGTTGTCGGCAAGTGTGGGATGGGAAGCGCTGTCGGCGGGGTCTGTGTTGAAAAACAGCTCGAGTTCAGTGGAAAAGCCGTCCCGGTCGGGGTCGTCCTGTGATGGCTGATCCGGATTACGGGGAAAAGCGCCGGATGCAAGGACAAGCACTGCGGTAAGAATAAGAAGAGCCGGAAACAGAACCACCCTGGAAGCCGCAGAGAGGGAATGCCATTTTGCTCTGATGTATTCTGTCACCTGTCTGTCCGTTTTTGCCGCCAGTCGCGGCTGTATGTTCTTTCTTCTCTTGACAGGCGTTGATTCAACACATATTCCGACTCAGACGTCAACAGTTTTTTAAAACAAATTGACACCCGGAACAGGGGCGGTCAGGGACGCCTTTTCAGCCGAGAGAGGGCCGAGGCCGCCATCGCGGCAATCCGGTCCTCTCCGCCTGCTGAGAGCGACTCGAGCAGTTCCCGATCGGCGCCTTCGCCGATGTCCCCAAGGGTAGCTATGGCGGCCAGCCTGAGTGTACTGGTCTCTCCCGTCTGGGCCGCGATCCTGGCGCCCGACAGGACTTCCTTGCGCCCCATGAGCGCGCTCACACGCAGTGCGGTAATGCGCGAAGCGCCGGCGCACGCCTCGTCACAGGCAAGCTCCACGGCAATTCTTCCGATCTCTTCCCTGTCGAATTCCGGGCGCCTGCGCG
This sequence comes from Kiritimatiellia bacterium, assembly GCA_046483125.1. Classification (GTDB taxonomy): domain Bacteria; phylum Verrucomicrobiota; class Kiritimatiellia; order UBA8416; family JAWODU01; genus JAWODU01. The sequence continues at coordinate 6,771 of JAWODU010000069.1, read as the reverse complement.
AAAGCCGTTCGACGGCGAGAAGAGCGGTTCCGGCTATAGTAGAGTCTTTCTCCCCGAGCGCCTCTCTGTACGCCCGCAGGATTTCGGCCCTTTCCGCGTCTGTTTCGGCGGCCGAGCCGCCGGTCTCGGGGGCGTCGGCGGTCCCGGGCGGCCACTTCCGGTTGTAGTAAGGGGCAAGGTACTGTACGCAGTAATCCCGCCAGACGACGTCCATGTCGCGGTCGCGGTACATTTCCACAAGCTGAAGACCCAGGCCGTCGGGCAGTTCGTCCTGCCTGAGCAGTACGTCCGCAACATTGTTCTTGAGGGCGTTGAACTCCAGCGGCCGCATGGCTTCCTGTTCGGAAGCGGGCTGTTCCAGGAACAGACGCAGTACTTTGACATCGTCGCCGCCAAGGTTCGTCGTGAGTTTACGCAGTGACTCGGTCCTTTTCCGCAGTCCGGGTTTCCGCACACCCGCCACGTCCATTACTTCGGGCGATGCGTTGTAGACCATCACGCGATGTTCAAAAGGCTGAGAGTCGTACGAAAGCCTCTCGGGCATGTCCGGATCCGCCGGGAGAGCCGCAGGATCCCGCGGCCGCCGGAGCCGGGGTTCGCGTTCTGCGGGAGCGCGCCGGCCTCTGCATTCCCGGTTCTCCCGCGGCAACACAAACAAGACAACCGCCAGAGCGGCACACAAAAGTACGACTACAGCCGCAGTCGACAGTATTTTCACGTTCATGATTCCGCTCTCCGCCAGGCCGTTTCCCCGCGCATACGGGGCTAACCGACAAGAAGCAAAAATAAACCCATCGCCGCGAAAAGACAACCCAGAAGGATCTTGACTGCCGGCACGTTCCGCCTGCTCCAGAAAAGAAGCTTTTCGGTCGTAACCCCGAGGTAAGTTACGAGGAACACCGCCGCAAGGGGCGTTACAAACATGAGGTTGTAAAGAAGAAGATACTGCCACGCCCTGGTACGAAGCGCGTCATTCCTTATAATAAGCACAAGTGTCGGAACGTATACCTGGCCGGTGCAGACGCTTTCCAGCACGGTTACGGCCGTTCCGATCACGAACCCGCCCACTGCCGGACTGCGAGTGCCCAGACCCGACCGCATGAGAGCGTGAATTCTGCGTTTTATCCGGACGGGCAAACGAAGGGTCACCGCTTCGGGATCGCGCCTCGCGCGGTACCGGAAGGCGTCGCGGAACGAAAGAAAGGCCAGCACGAAAAGAATCGCCGTCAACGCCAACTCCACCGACCTGCGAAACACGTGAAAGCCGCTGAACGCGTGGAGCGCCCCCGCCAGTCCGAAACCGATGGCCGTGTACACGGCAAAGGACGCGGCACAGAATGATATGCCGGTAACGAGAAGAACCCTGCCGCGGACGCCGGAAACCACCAGAACGCTCATGAAAAACACAAGCGAGGCCGTGGCGCAGGGATTGAGCCCGTCCAGGAACCCCGCCACGGCCACCACGGGAAGCGTGAAACTTTCAACTCTGCGCGCCAGCAGGTCGAGTCCGTCTTCGCCGCCGGGCGGGACGCGAACAGGTTCGGGTTGCTTATATTCCGGCCGAAGCCTCCTTTCAATCGCTGTTTCCACGGCCGTAAGGAGACCGGCCTCGATTTCGTTAAAGCCGCTGAACGCCCGGCGATAGTCAACAACCATGTAGACGGGCCTGTTTTCGGCGATACGGAGTTCTTCCTGGTACGCGGCGAGAAGGAGAACGTTGCTCACCGCGCCCAAATCATGCTCTCGTAAAATGTAAAACCCCTCGAACCGGTCACCAAGCTCGGGTTTAATGAGGCTGTCGACTTTACGGCATTCGGAACAGCCCTGCTCGTAGAAATAGTCTATGACTACCGGGCTGATCCCGCCGGACTGCGGTTCGGCATCGGTACAGTTCCGGCCCGCGCAGAAGGCCCATGCCGTCAAGGCCAGGATCAGCGTGGGGCGCCGCACCGTCATTTCTCCCCCGGGACAACTTTGAACGGTACCGCTATTTCCCGGCCTTCTTCGTGATCTGTTTTTATGATCAGGCTCTTTCCGCCGAGGTCCGGAAAAGCCGTCAGGTTTTCAAGCTTAAAACGATATCCACTGCCGCCGAGCAGCGCGGCACGGACCGCAATGCCGGGATCGGGCGGAACCACCCCGATTACGCGGAACGCCTTTCCGGTCCGGGACCGCACCGCAATGTAGCGGGTGAGGGGCTCCGCGTCGCCCTTTGTTTCCACAAGGGTTATCTCACTCGGCACCACCACCAGGTCGCCGGAGACCGCGGCAAGCACAGGCACGCCGATTTCGCGCAGTTCAGCATGATCGGTGAGCAGTTTCACCGTGGCGCGCGTAACGCCTTTTTTTATCGGCGGCACCGTGCGGACAAGAATTTCGTGTTCTCGTCCCCCCGTGCGCTGAATCCGGACCGTGAATTCTTCCGCTTCGCACACCGCGTTGGTTATGTTGAAGCCGAATCCTTCGCGGCAGTTGATGTTAACGGTCTTTTCGGCGCGTTCCGCGGCAGTCAGGCTTCCGAATTTGACCGTTCGCGGAGCAATGTCTACGGCGGCAACGGCGGTGCCTATGAAGCGGAGTTGAAAATAAGGGGTGTTCGGATCGTTGGACGCGACGTAGAAGCTCTTTCTCTGCTCCCCCCGTCTATTGCGAAGCGCCAGTCTGACATTAAGGGCCGTGTTGGAACCCGGGGGGATGGTTCGATCCGCGATCTCCATCTCCGCTCCGCAACACCCCCGGAGTCTTCCGATCCTGAGAGTTGAATCACCTTTGTTCTCTATCGTAAAACTGTGTTTGAGAACGACGTCGCTGTCCACCGTGCCGAACCTGTGAACAGGCTTGCGGCACGCTATCTGCGGAGCGCAGAAAACGGCAGAGGGGAAAATAAGAACCAGAGCCGGCAACAGGCAAGGGGCGCGGAACCGAACGCGAAAAATCCGCCCTGCGTTCGGAATCATCGAAACTGGAGGCTCCTTCACCCTGTGTTCACCTTCCGCTCTCGAGGAGAGTTTCGAGCCTGTCGTCTTTTTCCGCGCCCAGCGATCTGGCCTTCCTGTAATGTTCCGCGGCCTGTTCAAGGTCCGGCTCCTTGAGAGCGAGAATTAATTGCGCCATGTTGTAGTGCGCTTCGGCCAGTCCGGGATCGAGCTCCAGCGCGAGTTCGGTCTGCTTGAGCGCGTCTCCGACTCTGCCCAGGCCGAACCAGGCCGCGCCGAGCGTGACATGGGCAAAGGCGTTGGAAGCGTCGTCCTGGAGGAGTGATTCCAGCACGCCCGCCGCGTCCCCGTAGTTGCCCGCACGGCATTGGGCGGCGCCTATAAGAAGTCTTGTCTTCGCGTTGTCCGGGTCGGCGGCCATTGCGCCCAGCAGAAGCCCGATGGCCTTGTCCTCGCGTCCGCCAAGCAGATATTGCCGCGACTCCTCGAAAGTCTTCTCCAGTTCCCCGGCGGTCATTGAAGGCGGCGGCTCGGGCGGCGCTTTTTCCCGGCGGCTTACTTCATCGGCCAGAACCCTGGTCTGGCTCCTGCAATAGGTAATGCGGAATTTGGTCATTCCCGTCTGCCAGTCGGGATACTCGGAGGCAAGCTCAGTGTAAGCGGTGAGAGCCTTTTGATACAGGCCTACGGCCCCTTCGATATTGCCCGCGTCCCGCGCCCCGTCGGCGGCTTCAAGAAGTGTCAGGGCGGCGTCGAAACGAACGCCGGCGGGAATGGAAGAGCTTGCGTCTTCCTGCGCGCGGGCCGCAGGTATGAGTGCGCAAAAAGCCGGGAAAAAGGCACAGAAAAGAATCTTGAAAGCTTTCATATATGAGTCCGGAAGGGTATAGCCAGAGAGCTGAATTGGCAAGCAAGTAATCGGACGGTGGATGCCGTGCTTCGAACACCTTCTCTATTCGCGCACATCAGCGTGATTCGCGGTTTCTCCCTCCCAATTTCCGCTTTCTGCTTTCTGCTTTCTGCTTTCAGCTTTTCCTATCCCTCCCCATTCGCGTTGATTCGCGTGATTCGCGGTTTCTCCCCGGGGATCCCGGCACACAAATGCTCGACTTGCGCAAGGTAATAAGGTAAGAAGCCATCGTGCAGACAAAACCGGAAATGACGGACATGAAATGGGCCCGGGTCTGCTGGGCGATTGACCTCGTGCCCGACGGCCCAGTGGTAATACGCGCCGAGCGGGGGCGGGGCGGCCTGCAGTACAGCCGCATACCGCCGGAACAGGCACGCGCCTCCCTGGGCGTTCTTCCCTCCGGCGCGGTAACGACCGGCTGTATAACCGTGCGCGACAGTCTCACTCACCGGCTTAATGTGCCGTTTTCTTCCAGGACGAAGGCAATGAAGGTTCTTCCGTCCATGCTTGATATCGAACTGCCCTTCCCTCTTGAATCGTGCAGTTACTGTTTCCTCCCCGATGCTTCCGCCGCGGCCCCGGGCTCCACTTCCTCGATCGCGGTGGCCGCAAGAACGGCGGAAATTACAAAAACCCTCGAAAGGTACAGGGCGGAAGGATTCGACCCGATGGTGCTGGACCACGAAGGACTGGCTCTCTGGACCCAGGGCCTCGCAGAACATCCATTACCGGCGGGAGATGAAACTCCAAGAGTCGTTGCGCGCCTTGAACAGGACAGCTGTACACTTGCGGCGGGCCTGGGCCGCAGGTTCCTCGCTTCCTACAGCTCCGGTTCAAGCGACATTGCGCAGGTTGAACGTTTTCTGAGAGTCCAACTGCCCGGGGATGCGGACCGCCGGACAGACTGGATATGGACCGGATCGCTTGCGGGGCGGGGCGGGGACCCGTCCGGTCTGATGGAAAAGCTTCCGGCCTCGCGTCCGGGCACCTCCACGGTCACGTCGGAGCCGGAAGCTTTCGCGGCCCGCGGCCTGGCCGCGCGCGTTTTGATTAACGGCCCGCTTGCGTGCAACCTGCGGAGCGGACCGGCCGTCCACCCGCGCCTCGTTGCCCGCGCCAGGACCGCGACAATGAAAACCGCCCTTTCCCTCGCCGCGGCGGGCCTCCTGCTGGCCGCCATGGCCGTCGGGTGGCGTGCCGCCGTCAAAGCGAGGGAGAGAACCCTCGAAGCGCAATTCCAGTCCCTGTGCAGTGAACTGGCCGGATACGAAGTCACAGCCAGGGGCAGAGACGCGATTTTGACCGTGAACAGGGAAGTGGAAAGGAGGATGGCCGAAATGAAGCCTTTTCTCAGGGCTTTCAGCCCTTCGCTGACTCACAGGCTGGCTTCGGCGGCGGACATGGCAAAAGCGTACGATATGGAATACGCTTCGCTGGATCTCGCGGACGAAACCGTTTCCATCACAGGCACGGCGGGCGACTGGGAAGCATGCGACGCGCTTTTGAAACAACTTCGAAGTTACGGCTATTCGGCGCGGCTTGACCGGGAGGATCCCCGGCCGCAGGACGGAAGGATTCCTTTCACCGTCAGCACTCGACCTACGCCATGAAAAGACAAAACACGGAAAAACTCGTCATGCCCGCGTCCCTGCTGATTCTGACAGCGGGCGTACTCGCCGCCGTTCTTGCCGTCGCGGGGATCGGCACAGACACTGAGGAACTCAAACGCAAAGTCTCGCTTATTGAGGAATTGCAGGGAATGAACCGGGCTTTGAAACCCTGCGAGGAAGCTCTTGCCGCTTTCAACGGGCTTGAAAAAAAACGCCCGCCCGCCATGTCCGCCATCCTGGCCGACCGTCTTCCGCGCCATAAGCCGCAGAGTGTGACTCAGTCCGCGACAAAGCTCACGGAGGGTTGGACGCTCGTCATGAAGGAAGTCACCTTCAGCGAGATCCCTGTCGGCAAAGCCATGTTTCTGGCAAGGGAAGCCGAGAGAGCCGGACTTTCCGAGGGCGCTCCGCCATGGCGCCTGAGAAGGTGTTCGGTCAGGCCGTCACCGGGAAACCCGGGTTCGGGCCAGGCCGCCCTCACCTTCGAAGCACTGCGAAAAGATGCCGACTGACGCACAGATGCGGGAGGGAAGCAACCACGGATTTCACGGATGTTCGCCGATCGGAGGGATCGGCTCCTGCAGAAACCCTGCGGATGAGACACCCGTCGCTGCAACGTCGGAAGGTGTAGTAACGCGTGTCCCCACGCGTACATGTAGGAGGCGAACCACTGTTCGCCGAAGGTCGGGACAGAGGGCAGAGGACGGATGACAGACGACGGACGACAGATGACGGAGGGAGAGATTAAGACGGGAGGGGAGGGACACTTAGTCCCCACACCTGGTCCCTGCACTTAGTCCATAGACTTAGTCGCAACACTTGCTCGTTTACGCTTAGTCGACCCGCTTTGGCCGTAGTTGTTGAGCAGGAATCGGTTAAGTTTAGCGACTAAGTGTAACCGTCCGCCGCGGCCGCGGCGGAAAGGGTGGCGACTAAGCGGGTCGATTAAGAGTGGGAAATTAAGACTGAGATTAAGATGGGAGGGAAGGAAACCTGGTCCCTGCACTTAGTCTCTACTGCTCTGCTCCCATTGCATCGCGGATAAGCGGCGCTCGAGAACCTCGAGTACGCCGCCCGCGATGCGGCGAACCGCGTGATGAATTCCGCTTCCGGAGGATTCGAAAATCGGATGGAAGATTTGCCGCTGTCCGCTTTCAGCGGGACAAGGATACAAGCTTGCCACGCCGTAGGCGTGGGCTCCGCGGGTTGAGCTGTATTCGTATACGCGAGACCCGCGACAACGCAGTAGCAGCGGTGAAACTTACGTCCGATTTTCGAACGGAATTCATCACGCAGGGGGAAGGGGTCGGTTGCG
>JAWODU010000024.1:0-14550 GCA_046483125.1 Kiritimatiellia bacterium | reverse complement strand
GCGCTGCCGAATCCGGCTGATCTGTGATAAAGGACTCATCGTTCTTGTATGCACTATTATATAATTACCTATAAGAGTCAAGACAAAAAAAGAGAAAACATCAGCTTTTTCGCATTTTCCCGCCAAGCAGCCTCAAAATCCTCGATTTTCCTATGAATCTTGTCTGTGTTCCCTTATGGCAAAACTTCAGTCAGGGATTTCAAGGTAAATAAATGTGCATTTTGTGCGATTATCTGACAGAATGGCCGGTATTCTGTTCGGAAATTCGCAGGACAGTTTAAAATGGGATGGCCCAGGAAATGATAAGACCGGGCGGTACAGTGAAAAGCGAGGTAAGCGGCGGGCGGGCCGTGCTGGAGTGTGAGGAGGGCGTGCTGGTTCTGAGGGCCTGCCGGCATGACGTGCTTCATGTCGCATGGCACCCCGAAGCGGTCTCGAACCTTCCGATGTGGGGAATAACCGCCAAAGCCGATGCTGAACTCGCCTGGCGGGAAGGGGTCGAGGGCGAACGTCGCATACTAAACGCCGGCCTTTTTACGGTGCGAACCGGGAAACCGGACGCTTTCCTGGAAATAGAACACCGTAAACTGAACCTGCCTCTCGTGTGCCGGTCCGCAGGCGCCGAAAAGACCAGCGTTTCCGGCGAAGATACATACCGGGTTCGCGCGGCTTTTGACGCGCCGGAAGGCGAGCGTTACTACGGCCTCGGCCAGCATCAGCTTGGAAGAATGGACCAGGGGGGTGAGGAAGTAAAACTGTGGCACGACTACAAGGCCGAAGGCGGCGAAATCATCGCGATACCTTTTCTTGTATCCAGCCTGCGTTACGGAATTGTCTGGGACAACGTCTCCCGCGGCACCGTGACCCCGGGAGTCGGCGGCCTCACGTCATGGCAGTTTGAAGCGGGCAAAGCCGTATCGTTTTTTGTCATAGCGGGCTCGAACATCGTTGAAGTCTACGAGGGGTACAGGTTCCTGACGGGTTCGGCGCCGCTCCCGCCGATGGCCGCGCTGGGTTATATCCAGTGCAGGCAGAGGTATAGAACCCGCGATGAATTGATGAAGGTCGCGCGCACTTACCGCGAAAAGAAATACCCGTGCGATATCCTTGTGCTGGACTGGTTTCACTGGAAAGTGCTCGGCGACATGGACCTTGACCCGGAGTTCTGGCCGGATCCCGCGGGCATGAACCGCGAACTTGAAAGCATGGGTTACAGGACAATGATTTCCTGCTGGCCGCGCTTCAAAAAGGAAAGCGCTCATTACAGCGCCCTTGAAGAACGCGGCTGGTTCATGAAGGACGATTCGGGAAAAACGGTTTACGGCACGCCTGAAGACCGGCGGGGAGCGCTTATCGACACGACCCATCCCGAAGCGGCCCGATGGTACTGGAGGAGAATACACGAAAGCTACGGCAGGCGCGGCTTTTCGAGCTGGTGGCTCGATGAAAACGAGCCGGACCTGGACCCGGATCCCTTTTATCTTCACGCGGGACCGGGGGCAGTCGTGCACAACCTGTATCCCCTGGCTCACTGCCGGGCAGTTTACGAAGGACACCGGAGAGACCGCGGGGACCGGTGTCTGATACTGTCCCGGTCGGCTTATCACGGCGCTCAGAAATACGGCACCACTTTCTGGTCCAGCGATATTCATCCGACGTGGGACGTGTACCGCCGCCAGATTCCGACGGGTCTGAATTTCTGCGCGTCCGGAATGCCGTACTGGTCCTCGGATATAGGCGGATGGCACGCTCTGCCCGGCGATTTCAAGGAAGGCGCTGATTACAAGAGCCTTCTTCTCGATACCGGGGAGGACGGAAGGGAAGGGACCGGAACATTCGATTACACAGAGCTTTACATCCGATGGTTCCAGTACGGGGCTTTCTGTCCGACGTTCCGCGCGCACGGAACCCGGCCCGGGAACGAAGTGTGGTCGTTCGGAGCCGACGCGGAAAAAATACTGGTGAAGTATCTCAAACTGCGGTACCGGCTCCTTCCGTACATTTATTCGCTGGCGTGGCGGTCGCGCCGTACCGGCGCTCCGTTCATGCGGGCGCTGTTCATGGATTTTCCGGGCGATCCGGAAGCGGCCGATATCGGCGACGAGTACATGTTCGGGCCGGCGTTTCTCGTGGCGCCGGTAACGGAGCCGGGCGCCCGGGAACGCAAGGTGTATCTGCCGGACGCGGGCGACGGCTGTGTGTGGTACGACTACTGGAGCGGAAAACGGTGCGAGGGAGGGCGGACGATCAGGGCTTTCGCGGGACTGGATGTTCTGCCGCTTTTCGTGAGGGCCGGTTCGGTGATTCCGCACGGTGAAGATATACCGCACACGGGTATCCCGCAGAAGCGGATCACGCTGAAGGTTTTCGAGGGGAAGGACGGGGTCTTCGAGCTGTATCGCGACGACGGGGTCAGCTACGGGTACGAGCGCGGGGAGTACTCCGTTACGCGGCTTTCCTGGGATGACGGGGCGAAGGCGATGGCCGTGGAGGGTGATTCAGAGGGGTTGTTTACGGGGGCGGAGGGGACGTGGCTTGAGCGCGCGGGAGGGTAGGCAGGCAGTCCGGCGCCCGCGAGGATCTGCCTGACGCGGTTCGCCGCATCGCTGGCGGCGACTGGAAGCTCCTCTGCGCCGCCGGGCGCGATGCAAAGGGAGCAAAGGAGTCAAGACATGTCAGCTGTACAGGAAAGTTTCTGTCCGTTGACGGAGAATTCGGCCTGGATCCGGGGGTGTTGCTGTCTGTCGAAAACGGGAAGCCTGGGAACCGGAACGGGGAAGGCCTTTACATTGCGGAAGTCCATTTCGACAGCTCCCGGGCCTTTGCCTCTGAGTTCGGCACTGAAGCGCACGCCGTCGCCGTCTGTTACTCCTTCCGGCGCGTAAAACTTAAGAAGTTTCGCGGTTCCGTTGCCCCAGAGACTTTCGTCCTTTTCGAAAAATCCCATGCCGCCTGCGGCCAGCAGGGACTGCGCCGCGCCATCGTCCTCTTTCCGTATTCGGGCCGCGGTCCGCGGAATATCGGCTTCCGGCTCCTTTCCGAGAATACCCCGAGCGCGGGCTAAGCGGGCCTTTTTCGCGGCTTTGTCCGGGTCCGCGGGCCGGGCTTTTATTTCTATTTCCAGTTCCGCGGAGACAGGCGTTTTGTCAATCTCCACGGTATTCGTCATGCTTTCGGAATCATACGCGGACTTTGCCGGTCTGCCGTTAACGGAAACGCTGTCGGCCGCGAGCGTCGAGGGCAGTTCCAGGCGCCACCTGCGCGCTGAAGGTATGCCTTCGTAAGAGCCCCGCGAGGCTCCTATGCGCAGAATCATGCTGTTTCCCCGCCTTGCACAGCTCAATCCGGTTTCAGCGAACAGGTGTTTTTCAAAGCTTGCCGTAATCCCGTCGTCTTCGTAGAGAGTAAATGTTTCCTTTTGCCCTTCTTCGGGGGGAAAGACCCGCACCGTCAGGTTTTCCGGGGAGCCGGCAGTCATGCGCGTGGTGAACTCCTGCATGGGGACGGGCAGACCTGCTTTTATGTAAAGCGGGAATTCGTCCAGAGCTGCCGACACCAGAACTTCGCGCGGTCCTCGAAAACGTTCGCCGGTAAACCAGTTGTACCAGGTGCCCGCCGGGAAATAGACTACCTGGGAGGCCACGCGCCCGGGACCTCGTCCCGCGGAGACGACCGGCGCCGCGAGGAAGCCGTCCCCGTAGAAATACTGCTGAGGATTGCGGTAAGCTTCTTCATCTTCGGGGTAGTCAAGGTAGGTTGATCTTATCAGCGGGAGAGTTTCCCGGCAGGAGCGGGCGGCGCAGGAGTAAGTATAAGGCATCAGGCGGGAACGGAGCCGGAAACTCCGGCGCATTGAACCTGCCGTCCACTCCGGCCATTTCCACGGTCGCCGGTCGGCCCCGACCCCGTGCAGGCGCATGCAGGCGGAAAACGCGCCGAACTGGAGCCAGCGGCTGTATGTTTCGGGATCCACCTCGCCGCAGAAGCCGCCGAGATCGTGAGACCAGTAGAAGCACCCGACGTTGGAAGCCGTTGCCGTGAAGGGGACTTCGAAAGCGAGTATTGGCCAGCCGGAGGAGGTATCTCCCGAAAAATGTATCGGGTGGCGGTGATCACCCCATCCGCCCCAGCGGCTGAAGCTTTGACCTCTAAGGCCGCCGCGTTTCGTGTGGCGGAAATACAGTTCGTTGAGCCAGGGCAGATGTTTCAGTCCGGGCACACTTCGCGCGTGTGGAATGCAGACATCCTGCTGCCAGTCAACCCACCAGAAAGCCACACCGGCCGTCTCATGCGGCTCGTGGCCGTGCCGGAAATATGCCTCCATGTATTTCCGGTCGCCGGCGTCAAACAGCGGCGTTTCCGCGGAATCAGGCGCCAGACCGAGGTCTTTTGCAAATTCTCCGTAACGGTCCTCGTGCGCCCGAATACCGTCATGCGGGTGCACGTTCAGCGTTACGGACACTCCCCGGCCGCGCAGTTCCGCGATCAGATCTTCGGCGTCCGGAAGAAGTTCCCTGTTCCAGCTGAAACCGGTCCATCCCTTTGTCGAAGCCCAGCCGATTCCGTCCGCCGCGTCTTTCCTGTGCCAGTCCATGTCGAAGACCAGCACGTCGAGGGGATAATTCTCGCGGTCGTATTCATCGACGATTTCACGGTAATCATTCGAAGTGTAAGGGTGCCACCGGCTGTACCAACTGCCGAAAACGTATCTTCGCGGTATGGGAATGCGGCCGCCGATTGCCGCAAGGGACTTGAGCGCGCCGAGGTAATCGGTGCCGTAAGCGAACAGGTACCAGTCTATGCCGTCTTCGGGCGACCGCGGTTTTATCCACCCGTCTTCAAGCACATGTTTTCCCGAATCATCCAGCAGGTACCAGCCGTCCCTGCTCAGAAGTCCTTCGCCGAGGTGCACCGGCCCCGAGCACCCGTCCAGGGATGATATGGTTCCGCCCAGGTTGCGGGTATTGACGTCGCAGGGGCGCCACACGATCCCGGCTTTTCCGTTCGTGAAACTGCACTCCGTGTTGTCGCGGCAGAAAGGGAGGCCGTCGTCGGTGAAGCCGAGCGCGAGGCGGCCCGTGTCGATGTAAAAGCGATTGCTTTTGTTTTCGTCCCGCCGGAGGGTGAAATCTTCAAAACCGGTTTCGCGGTCTGCGGCGAACAGGGAAGGAGAATCAACGAATTGTCTCCGGGGGTGGTATTCCATGCGGACGCACTGGGGGGTGATAACCGTGAACCGGGCGTTGCCGGCGGTGACGACGGGACCGTGTTTCTCAGCTTGCGGCTTTTCTGTCATATTGGTTTCAGGTGCCAGTCCCACAGGAAAAACAGAAGCACGGAAAGTCCCCATGAGTAATGCGGAAGCCCGTGAAGATGACGGTCTGGTGTTTCAATACTGCTTATGAAGTTCTCCGGCAGATCAATTCCGTCGGCCATTACGCTGAGGAAACGCCTTTTGGCTTCGGCGGCCTCCCGGGTGTAGCCGTACCGGGCCAGTATTTCGGTATTCCAGAAGTACACGTGCGGCCAGGTCCGCCCCCTCCAGTAGCCGAACGGCTCGTAAGTGGGTTCGCTGTAGGCCACGCTCGGAAACGGCACTTCTCCCCACATTTCCCGCGGGTTCAGAAGATGGTTTTCAATTGCCGCGCGGATTTCATCCTCCGGCATCGACACGCCCGCCCATAGCGGCAGGAGATTGAAGAAGGTTTTAACTTTTGTATGCGTATAGGAAGTGAGGTCACGGTCGTAGAAAATCTTTTCTTTTTCGTCCCACAGCAGTTCGATAATACGCTTCTCGAAATCGGACGCCTGCCTGTTCCACCGGCCGGATTCTTCTTTCAGTCCGAGATGGGAAGCCATTTTCCCCAGGCACCGCATATCCATCAGCAGATACGAACAGAGGCATACGCTGGCTATGGGCGGAAGGTAGATATTGTGCCATTTCCCGGAACCCGCGTAGGCGTCGTACAGCGGAGAGTCGTCCGCGGTGGCGCCGGTATTGACCCATTCGGGAATTCCGTCGCCGTTTGAATCGCCGTACCGGAACCAGCGTTCATTGACTTCCTTGAGCTGGCTGTAAAGACGGGAAATGGTTGCCGTTTTTCCCGCGCAATCCATCAGCTTACACAGGGCCCAGGAAGCTATGGGCGCCATGCCGCCTCCCCAGGATTTTTTTGTATTCTTTATTACGGGGAAAGCCGACAGGGCGAAGGGCGGAAGATCCTGGTAGTCGAGGTGGCGCGTGAAATTTTCTATAACCTGCGCGGCCCATTCCTCGTCAAGCAGTCCAAGCACGGGTACGGTGGTCATGGTGTCCCAGTAATAGCTGTGCGAAAGGTGATGCAGGGTGCAGGCCCCGATCGCGAGTTTGTCCGACATATTGCCGTAACCCGGCGAGCCGACGAGCGAGGTCACAATGTCCGCCGCGGCCGCGGAGCCCTTTCTCTGCCAGTAGGCGCCCGCTTCGGCCGGGACGGCCGCGCGAGAGATGAGATTTTTCCATCGTTGTATGTTTTCGGTAAATCCCGGTTTCTCTTCGGGTTCGCACATGGGCGTGTCCATGAATTCCCATGTAAAGGCGGCTTCGAAACGCGCGGCGCCTTCGGGGTCCGCCTTTACGGAGGGCAGTTCCATCCAGTAGCCGAGAAAGCGGCCGGGGCCCGCGTTGTTCCCGGTCTCGGACGGTTCGGGAGGAAGACTGTTTTGCGAAGGGCTTGTCCGAAATACGCACGACCTGCATCCGGGGTCCGTGTCAAGAAACAGGACGGCATTGAAAAGAGGGCGTCCGTCTTCGCCTTTTTGCGGCGTTTCCATGCGTACGCGAAGGCCGTTTTTCCGGGTATCGGCCTGCAGGACGAGGGGGGAGAACGCGTGGCCTCCGCTCAGAGCGAGGGCCGGCTCGGTCCGGGTGCTGTTCAGCGCTCGAACACTCCATGAAACGTGGAGTTCGCCCTGCCACGGAAACCAGGTACGCTGTTCTATCTCAAAAGAGGACGTCCTTCCGCGCTCGACCCAGCCGCCGGGCCAGCAGTCGCGTTCGCTGACGGGAACGGGTTGCCACGAGGCATCTTCTCGGCAGAAGACCCTGAAGAGGGGATCGAAGACGGGGTTTTCGGCGGTCGGGGCGTAGCTCTGAAGAAAGAAGCGGGTAATTCCCATGGCATCGGTGTTCCACGCGCCGACGGCGACGGGCGAGTGGAAGTCACTCAGGACGCAGTCTTCGCGGTCGTAGCGGAGGATGTTTCTTGCTTCGGGCCAGAGGGTGCCGAGGGTTTCGGTCGTGCTGTCAGGGTTCATCGGGTGCGTTCCTTCTCCTGTGCGTTATCGGTTCGGTAAGCGTGAAACATAACTGCGGCAGTGCTCGTGGTCAAGGGCGGGGTGAGCACGGCTTTTGGGCTGTGTGCTTACTGCCTTGCCGCGGGGGTGACGGGTCGGGTCTCGGTGTCCGGAGCTGAGGGGTTCTTGGCGTTTGAGCTCTGTTCTTGCCCTTCCCCCCGCGGCACGCATCGCTGACGGCGACTGGAGGTTTTGTAGCGCCGCCGGACGCGATGCAATGGGAGCAGAGCAGGAGGGACTAAGTGTAGGGACCAGGTGTTCTTTCCCTCCCATCTTAATCGCAATCTTAATCTTAATCTTTATCTCCCCGAATCTTAATCCCAATCTTAATCCCAATCTTAATCTCTCCCTCCCTCCGTCGTCTGTCATCCGTCGTCTGCCCTCCGTCCCGACCTTCGGCGAACAGTGGTTCGCCTCCTACATGTACGCGTGGGGACACGCGTTACTACACCTTCCGACGTTGCAGCGACGGGTGTCTCACCCGCAGGGCTTCTGTAGGAGCCGATCCCCCGATCGGCGAACATCCGTGTAATCAGCGGCTGCTCCCGTCCCGCGATGTTTTTTAGACTTGAACCGGGGGCGGGGGAGGCACTAAATTGTGTATGTAAGCCCGGTTACGGTTAATGAACATTACACGCCGTTTGGCTTAATGAGGATCGTACCATGCTGGAGGCCGGTGAACTGACACTGCTTGAGGATCTCGCACCGCGATTCAAGATAAACGTGCCCGATTTTCTCGCCGAACCGGTGAAGCCTTCCGTGCTCCGCCGTAAACTCGAGGAATGGGGCGGGGGAATAGTGAAGCCGGACGTCCTGAGCGGAAAGAGGGGCAAGGCAGGGGCTCTGCGCCGCGTGTCTGATCCGACCGAGGCTGTCAAGATGCTCAAGCAGGCGGCCGCGACCGAAGTGGGCGGACGTTCCCCGCGTTCGGCTTACATCGTCCAGGATGTGCCGGCCGACCTCGAGCTGTTTACCGCCATAACTTACGACTCCCGCAGTCTCGGTCCGGCATTCACCGCGTCGGCGCGCGGCGGCGTGGACGTTGAATCGGTAGAGGAAAAGGACATAGTCACGATGCCGGTAAACGTTTTCCAGGGACTGGACGCCTATCAGGCTTCGGACGCCCTGAGTACGCTGGGCATAAAGGGAAAACTGAACTCCAGGCTCGCCCTGCAGTTCGTAAACCAGTGGGACATGTTCATGTCCACCGGTATGCAGCACTGCGAGATCAACCCGTGGCGCGTCACGAAGGACGGGCAGATGTTCGCGTGCGATTTCAAGGCCACTTTCGACCCGAACAATTTCAAAACACGGGACCTGAATTTCCGCCTTCCCGAATACCCTGTTTCGGAAACTCCTTTTGAAGCGGAAATGAACGCATGGTCCGCCTCCAGCCACCAGGGGCAGGCCCACGTTGCCGATCTCGGCGGCAGTGGAATACTGCCGATCCTTTTCGGAGGTGGCGCGAGCACCATTGTAATCGAAACCCTGGCCCTGTGCGGAGGTGACCCCATGTTCCTTTCGGATTTCGGCGGCAACCCTCCGTACGAACGCATGAAGGGTACCGCGGAGATATGTTTCAAACATCATCTCCGGAAAGCCTCGCTGTTGCTTATACTCGGAGGAAAAGCCAACAATACTTTCATAGACGTGACATTTTCGGCCATTGCCGACGCCCTGTCGGAGTGGATGGAAGCCAACGGGCCCCTGAAGATTCCGGTTGTAATAGGCCGTGGTGGACCCCGGCTGGTCCAGGGGTTTGCCGCTATTCGAAAGACACTGGAACAGCTCAGGCTTCCGCATGTTATATTCGGGCCGGACACGCCGATTACCCTTGTGGCGGAATACGCGGCGCGTCTGGCACAGGGGGCCAAACAGCAGTAGATTCCGGGTACAGAATGGCAAAGGGAAATTTCAAGGGGACGGGATGAAGAACCAATGAAAGCGCGCACGCTTCGTGATCTTCTTAAAAAAGGCGACCGCGTCGCGGTGTCCAACATAACGGGCCGCGAGGCATCCAAGGTGTCGGCGGTGTCGCAGTCATACTGCGGAAATGTCGTCGCGGGCTGGGCTCTCGGCAAAGACGGCCAGAGGATTGCGGTTGCCGGTGAAAAGGTAATACCCGTGTACGGGCAGTTTGGCGACATGATAAAGTCAATGCCGGCGGCGAAACGTCCCAACAAGATTATTGTTTATTCCCCCCCCGAAGCCGTGTACGGCGACGTGAAGGAAGTGCTGGAGCATGGCAAAGGCGTGGTGGAGACGATTTTCGTTATTACAGAACACGTATCCATAGAAGTAACGGCCAAGCTCAAGCGGCTGTGCGAGTCTTCAGGAGTCGATATCGTGGGGTGTAATACCCTGGGCATCATAAACGCTCACGACGGCGTGCGCGCCGGGGCCGTGGGCGGCGATTCACCGGCGGAATCATTCACTCCGGGAAGCGCGGCCATAATTTCCAATTCGGGCAACATGGTAAACACCATAGCTTCGTACCTGAGGTCCGCGGGCATAGGAGTAAGCTACGGCGTCTCAACGGGAAAAGACCCCCTGATACTGACACCAGTCAAGGATTTCCTGGCGCTCGCCCACGCGGACCGGCGGACCTCTCTCGTCGTTCTTTACGTGGAACCCGGCGGCGTTTACGAAAAAGAGGCCATTGACTATCTCCGTTCACGCAAAAAGGTCAAACCGGTGGTTGTCTACGTTGCCGGTTCGATCCTGGAAAAGAAAAACGTTGCCCTGGGCCACGCGGGCGCCATTGTCGAAGGCGGCAACACTTCCGCTGAGGCGAAGATGCGCCTGTTCGATGAATATTTTCAAGCGGCTCCGTACAGAAAGGGGCATCAGTCCGAGTCGCGCTCCGCCCTGGCGAGGGAACGCAAGGGCATTCGCGTATCGACCCTGCATGAAATACCCGCCGCCGCCGGCGTGGTACTCTCGGCGCTGGAAATTCCCAGGGACTTCAAACCGAAACGGCCTCTGACCCTTAATCCCTGGATTGTCGATCTCGGGGAACTCGGGCAGAAACTGCCCAGGGACCTGGTACTGCACAAGGGAGTTGTCCCCCAGCCCTACCGCACACTGGTGGAGAAAACCGCCGTTTCCGCATTGGGCGGGATCGTGAGCCGCCAGGCCATGCGCAATGCTTCTCACGCCTCGTCAAGCGACGGCGCCGTTCCACGCATTTACGGTTATTCCCTGCTCAAGCAAATGGAGAAGGGTTCCTTCGCCGAATCGGTTCTGCTTTACTGGCTGGGAAGCCCGCCGACGCGTTCCTTTGAAGCGCGGCTGTTCGAGATGTGCCTGATAGCTTCGCTTACCAACGGGCCGGGGACCATTTCCGCCCAGGCCGCCAAGCTTTCGGCGTCGGCCGGAAACGAACCGAATACGGCAATGATGTCAACACTCGGTTCCATGGGCCTGGTTCACGGCGGGAACGGCAAGAAGGCCGCCCGACTGCTGGTGGACGTGTTTCGCTCCACCGGGATGAAAGATCCTTACGACAGGGAATCCGCGCCCGACCTGGACGCGCTTGCGCGCGATTTTGTGATCGAGTTCAAGAAAACGAAGGCCGCGGCGAAAGAGGCGGGACTGGATTACGAGCGTATTCCCTGCCTTGGGCATCCCGTTTTCAATACCGAGCAGGTCAACTACGATCCCCGCGAACGCGTTATCAGCGAGTACCTCGGGGAGCATAAGCTATACAATGTCTTCCTCGATTTCTACCACCGTCTTTCGCGTGAAATGATGAAACAGAGCGCTACTACAAAGGTGCACGCAGTCAACGTTGACGCGGCAATCACATGCGTATGCATGGGAATAGCCTGGCCACTGCTGGTGGAAAAGAAAATCACACTGGAAAGAGCCATGGACATGCCGTTCGTGACCTTCGCCCTCGGGCGTGCGGCTGGAGGCACGGGCGAATACCTGGACCACCGCGACAGCGGGACGGGAATGGACATGCGGGTTCCGGTCAGGGAATGCCGCTTCCTCGGGCGGGAAAAGGACTGATCGAAAATGGCTGAGATATCCCTCAAAAACCCTGTTGTTGAAATGGACGGGGACGAAATGACGCGCGTCATGTGGCGCACAGTGAAAGACAAACTCATTCTTCCGCATGTTGACGTTGACCTTGACTACTACGACCTCGGGCTGAAAAACCGCGACGAAACGGACGACGGCGTTACGCGCGAAGCGGCGTGCGCCATAGAGAAACACCGGGTCGGCGTAAAGTGCGCGACAATCACTCCCAACGCGGCGAGGGTGGAAGAGTATGACCTCAAGAAACAGTGGAAAAGCCCCAACGGTACGATTCGCGGCATTCTTGACGGCACCGTTTTCCGTACGCCGATCATCGTCAAGAGGGTGAGGCCTTTTGTCCGTACCTGGAAAAAGCCCATCACCATAGGCCGCCACGCTTACGGCGACGTTTACATGAACGCGGAAATCCTGGTGCCGGGCAAGGGGAAAGCGGAGCTGGTTTTCACCGGCGAGGACGGCGGGGAAAAAAGAATCGCCGTGCACGAGTTTGACGGACCCGGAATACTGCAGGGAACTCACAACACCGAGGCCAGCATCCGTTCTTTCGCCGACGCTTCGTTCATGTTCGCGCTGGATGCCGGAAAGGACCTCTGGTTCAGCGTCAAGGACACCATCAGCAAGACCTATGATGCCCGTTTCCGGGAAATTTTCCAGGAGGCGTACGAAACGAAGTACAGGGAAAAGTTCGAGAAGGCGGGACTTACATATTTCTTCACCCTTATAGACGATGCCGTGGCCCGCGTTATGAAATCCGACGGAGGCTTCGTCTGGGCCTGTAAGAACTACGACGGCGACGTAATGAGCGACATGCTGGCCTCCGCCTCGGGCAGTCTGGCGATGATGACCTCCGTGCTTGTGTCGCCCCGCGGCTGTTACGAATACGAGGCCGCGCACGGAACGGTTCAGCGCCATTACTACAGGCATCTCAAGGGAGAAACCACTTCCACCAATCCCACCGCGCTGATTTTCGCGTGGACGGGGGCACTGCGGAAACGCGGCGAACTGGATTCCGTGCCCGAAGCATGCGACTTTGCCGACCGCCTGGAAAAAGCCGTGCTGGACACGATTGAAGGCGGCGTTATGACCGGGGACCTGGTCCGGCTTGCCGACCCCAAACCGGAAAACGCCGCTTCAACCGGGGAATTCATCGACGCGGTCGCCGCGGCGCTCACAGGTAGTTCGCGTGCGTTGACTGCCTGATGAGCCCGGGATTGAACCTGTAATCGGCGTTCACGGTGTGGTGGTACCGCGTAATGGTCTGCTCGCTTTCCGGCACCGATGGGCCGAGCGTCGTGGCCGGACGGGTGTTGGTAACGAGCCATTCAAGCAGGTCGGCGCGCATTTCCTTTACCCTGCCGGCATGCTCCGACTCGAAATACAGGTTTTTCATTTCCCACGGGTCTTCCTTCAGGTTGTAAAGCTGTCCGAATCCGTCGGGGTATTCTTCTGCGAACATCTCCTTGGGATACCATACCATCCGCCAGTCACCCTTCCGGATGCTTTTGCTCCACGCGAATTCCGTTACGGCAACTTCGCGCAATTCTCCGCTTCCGCCTTCCAGCAGGCCGCTTATGTCCCTGCCGTCGGAAGTCTCCAGATCCGGCAGGCCGCACAGACGCGTCAGCGTAGCCGAAACGTCCACAGTCTCCACGAGTTCGGGCGCCGCGTGGCCCGGCTTGAATCTGCCCGGCCACCGCCAGATGTACGGAATGCGCGTTATCGCGTCGTGGCAGATGCCCGGCGCCTTTTCCATGATACCGTGTTCGACGGCGTAATCCCCGTGATCGCTGGAGTAAATCACTAGGGTTTCATCGCCGAGGCCGTTTTCGTCCAGCCACTGCACTATCTCGCCCACGGCGTGGTCCACGTGGCTGATACTGCCGAAATACCCGTGCAGTTTCCGCAGTCTTCCCGCCGTGAAGGTCCCGGGCTCAAACAGCGTCCAGTCTGCCTTCCGGAAGCGTTCCCGCATGCCCTTCAGGTGCGGCGGAGAATGCGGATCCTCGCTGTCCGCGTTGTCCGGCAGGACGAGGTCCTTTTCGTTGTAGAGGTTCCAGAATTCCTCGGCCGGGGTGTAGCACTGGTGCGGCTTCGGCAGACTCACGTGCATGAAAAACGGCTTGTTGCAGCTTTGCGCCCGCTTCATGAATTCTATTGCCTTAACAGCAATCCAGCCTTCCTGGCCGTCTTGGTAACTTACCTTGGAAGGTCTTCCCTCAACGGTCTGGCGTCCCTTCGGGCCGAACTCGTTCATGGCCCCGTGGTCTTCCAGTTCAGTCAGGCCTCTTTCCTCCAGGTAGGAGGCGTACTCGGCGGAGCGGCCGTCTATACTGCACTTGCAGGTTTCGTGGAAGACGTCGCAGTCGTCTTCAATCCAGTACTCGGGACAGTGGATTTTGCCCAGGGCGGCCGTGGTGTAACCGTGCTTTCGGAAATGTCCGAACATCGTGGGCAATCCCCGGGGACGCGGGCCGCTGAGGCCGTAGCAGCCGTGATTATGGCAGTACTGGCCGGAGTGGAAGCAGACGCGGCTTGGCGTACAGATGGGATTCTGGGTAATCGCGTTGTCGAAACGCACTCCCTCTGCGGCAAGCTTGTCCAGGTTCGGCGTCTTTACGTTGGGGTGACCCTTGTGCCCGAGGCACTTGGCGTTATGCTGGTCGGAAAGAATGAATATTACGTTTGGTGGTTTACTCATCGGGATCTCCTTTAACAAGCTTCACAGTGTCAGATACCGTCATGCCGGTGTCAAGGAGATGCACTGGCAGCGTTTGCCCTCGTCACGCAGGCCGGCGGGGCGGGGGGTTGGGAGGGGTTCGGCTCCGCCTTTCTGCTCCGTGTGTGCCCTGTAGCCCCGCGTCACGCATTTCGTTCGCAAATCGAACCGCGATCTCACCGCTTCTGCTTCGTTTCCGCGTGCTTCGCGTATACGAATACAGCTCAGCCCGCGAGGCCTTGCAGAAGCGGCAAGCTTGTCCAGGTTCGGCGTCTTTACGTTGGGGTGACCCTTGTGCCCGAGGCACTTGGCGTTATGCTGGTCGGAAAGAATGAATATTACGTTTGGTGGTTTACTCATCGGGATCTCCTTTAACAAGCTTCACAGTGTCAGATACCGTCATGCCAGTGCATCTCCTTGACACCGGCATGACGGTATCTGACACTGTGAAGCTT
>JAWODU010000045.1:0-11273 GCA_046483125.1 Kiritimatiellia bacterium | reverse complement strand
ACTTCGGGATCGGCAGACCGGCCGACCGCTGTGGCGGGCGCCTCGTTCCGTGTTTCCGCTCCCGCGGAAACACTCCTCTCGCCGCCCGCCACAGCGGTCCTCTCCAATGTCTCTGATGCCATCATTCTGCCCCCTTTTCTCCGCCCTTGTGCTTTCTCAGCTTCGTGTCTCACTCACGTTGGCAAAAAGGGCGGGCGTGTTTTCCGTACCTCTCGTGGCCAAAAGGGATATGAAGAACAATAAATCGTTTATTCCCGCGGACCTGCCTTCGAGAAGAAATTCTTCTCCGTCATTGTTCACGATATCGATTACCACCTGGTCACGCGGCTGATCCTCCCGATGCGCGCTCTTCAGGCCCAGCGCGTCGTGAAAGTTTTCTATAGCCGCGTCAGCGGACCCCCCGTACCGAAAGGAATAAGGGACCGTCAGGGCAACTTCCACGTTCTGCAGAAGTGTGTAGGTGAGTCGTGTCTCCAGCTTCAGCCATTCACCGTCAACAATGAAATGAGGGGGCTTGTAATTCCAGACGTTGCCCCAGGTAGCTCCTGAAGTTACGCGCCTGCTTCCCCTTTCGTACCTGGGTATCGTCATTGCGGAAATGCCGGGCCTCAGGATATGGCCCGGTGAAACGGACTCAACGCTGAGATGCCCCAGACCGACGTTTGACCGGTCGTCAACGGGCCTGGGCAGAAGCGAGGCACAGCCCGCCCCCAGTACAACGGAAAGCACGGAAACAATTATCGCAGTACAACCTGTGGCACGAATTCTGCCAAGGTATGCCGTCATAATATTCCTTCAAGGTCCCAGCCCAGCCGTTCCGACCGTTTGAAATAAAGCAGTCCGAGGATTCTCGATTCGACAATTGCAAAATAAAAGGACGCAAATATATCAATAACGTAGACAACCAGAGGATGGAAAAGCTCGACGGTTGTAAAATACTCTATAGCGTTGACCGCCCCGACGATACCCAGCACCGCCGGGGCAAAGACATACGTTCCGAAAACCCTGAATATAGACGCAGTGATCACATGCGGTTTCAGGTATAGCCGCGTTCCCATTGCCGCGGCGAGAAAAGCCATGGGGAAATACAGGCCTCCCGCAACCATTGATACCGCCCCGATTACCAGCAAAGGAGCTCCGAACCCCGTAACAAACGGAGCCGCAAGAAAGCACGCAATTCCCGGTCCGAACGCGATTAAGATGATCGCAAGCATGGCCGGCAGGGGCCACCAGATATCCGCGCCGTACCCCAGCACGTTGGGCCACTCCGGCATTTCCTTTTTCCCTTCAGCCGAAGCCCGCACCACTTTGAACATGTACGAGATAAAAAAAGCAGTTGCGAACAATCCTATAAAAAAGCCTATCAGCCCTATCTGAAGCATTTTCAGAAGCGTGAAAAAGATCCCGCCCAGCACCAGCATCCAGATCCCTTTCGGGTTGAACGGATAAGCAAAGGCCTTGAGGAAAAGAAATATCGCGGACTCCGAGGGGTCGACGTCCTTTTCCGGATTGAACTCCTTCTCACTCGCGGAAACCGACGGCGCCCGCGTTTTGAACCCATCCGGGGCCGCCGCGGCATCGGCCGTGCTTCCGCCGCCTGACACGGCGGCGGCCGGGGCCGGAGACGTCACTTCGGGAGAGGCGGCGGGGCGGCGACTCAGATGCAGTCTCCCCCGCGGGTGAACGGGCAGTTTTTCGGCAAGCTCGTCAACTTCGGCCAGCGGTTTCCAGTTTTCCCATCCCTCGCGCCAGAGGTAATTTCCGCCGCCGATCCGGCCGTCGCTGATCCACTGCAGTATTTCCGCGCCAGTATACGGACCCTGCGTTCCCCCTGTCTGCGGAACGGTTATATGCCAGATTCTTTCTTCCGGATTCACGTCACGTTCTCCGCATCAGCATTATCTTCAACCGACCGCACCATACAGTCGTCAGACGATAGAAAGCGAGGACTCAGCCGGCCTGAACGAGAACCGGACTCATGGATGGCGCAGCCGATTGAAAGTTTTATACTTCTTCAATGACAGCGCTCCGCTTCAGATCCTCGACGTAGGCTGAAACAGCCTGACCTCGCCGTGCGTGCCTGAGAAACTCCAACACCTTCTCCCTGACCATGTCCAGGTCCGCTTCTCCGCCGTCTTCGCGATCCGTTTTGCGGACGATGTGAAAGCCGAGTTCGGTTTCCACGATTTCGCTTATGTCCCCGACGTTCATCGAAAAAACAACACAGTCCAGTTCCGGGACCATCATTCCTTTTGAAACCCACCCCAGACTGCCCCCGGCCTTCCGTCCGCTGGGACATTCCGAATGAACAGACGCGAGTTCCGCGAAATCGGCGCCTTCTACCGCCCTCTGCCTTATTCTTTCAAGACGCGATACGGCCGTTTGCCGGTCCGATTCGCTCCCGGAATGCGGTTTTACGAGTATATGCTGTGCCTGCGCTCGCGGCTGGCGCCGGTATTCGCGTTTATGCTGTTCGAAATGCTCCCTGATGTCCTCCTCGGCAGGTTCGGGTGTATCTCCGGCTATCTGCTCTATCAATTTGTCAACCTTCAAACCCTCTTCAAGCGTTTTGCGGAACTGTTCTTCCGACAGGCCCCGGGCTCTCAGAATCTGGCTGAATGCCTCTTCTCCACCCGCGTCCCGAATCAGTTTCCGGAAGCGCCTGTCCACATCGGATTGGTCCACAGTTATGTCCAGATGTTTAGCACGTTCTATCAGCAGTTTGGCCCCGATTGCCTGTTCCTTGGCCTTGCGGCGAAGAAGACTGCTCTGATTTTTCATCTCTTCAGCGGACATATGCCTGGAGTAGAACCTCATAAGGCGATTGTATTCGAAATCAACCGCTGAGTCAGAAATAGTTTCTCCGTTCAATTTCAGCATTCCCAGTTCCTCGTCACCAATCGTGCAACATCCTCAGGACCTGTTTCGACCGAAACAGCCACCCTCACTATCCTTACCATTTTCCGCCCGTAATAATCAACTAATGGAAGCGTAGCCTTTTCGAACAAATCCAATTTTCTTCGAACTGATTCTACAGCGTCGTCATCCCTGACCGTTCTGTCACCGCCCGTGTTGCGCTTTATGCGCTCAAATACCGTTTCCCGGCCGCAATCAAGCTGTACTATCAGTTCAACTCTTGCCAGGGAATCAATCCTGCCGGCCTGGTCTACGTCCCTCGGCAGGCCGTTCAGTACCAGCCAGTCACCGGCCTTCAGGGCGCTCCATCCGATAAACGAACTCAGGAGCTTGAGAGCTATTGGAAATTCCCTGCCCGACAGCAGGCGGCCGACCGACAGGCAATCCCTTATAACTCTGGCTTCCGCGGCAGAAAGCCGGTAGTCCCCCTCTTCGGGACTTTCCCCGCTGACGGCCGCCCGCAAATGCTCACCGAAATCAAAATGGGCACACCTCCTGCCGCCAAGTCCCGTCCCGGCCAGGTAATCACCCAGCGGGGTTTTCCCCGACCCCGTGGGACCGATAAGAAGGATTGTCGACACACAAGATTGCGGGTCGGCCCACATGGGACCTGAACTGTTCTGTAAATTGGTCGGCGCCATCTGATCTCCATCTGCCATCAGGTGCCCTCTCCATCTGTCTTTAATGCCGGAATTATACTACCCACACCTTCCGACTTCGGGGTCCGTCAAATTCACAGAGGTAAATGCCCTGCCATGTACCAAGCTGGAGTTCACCGTCCGCGACAATGACCCTCACCGAGGAACCCATCATTGAAGCCTTGATGTGCGCGGCGGCATTGCCTTCCGCATGGCTGTAACCCGCGTTCCAGGGAACCAGACGGTCCAGGGCTCCCGTTATATCCGCCACGACCGACGGATCTGCGTTTTCGTTTATTGTAACCCCGGCAGTAGTATGGGGCACGAATACTGTTACTGACCCATTATCCACCCCGAGTTCCCTTACGGCATTCGATACGTCGCCGGTCATGTCCCTGAATTCTGATCTGCTTCGCGTACTCACGGAAATTGCTTTCACCGGGCACCTGCCTTTCTGTTGTCAGCCTGCTGTCCAATGTCGTTCTTGCTCAAGCATTACAGGGATCAAAAGGCAAGGTTATTGACGCCCGCAGGAAAAAGGCGGTAACGGAACGCTCTGTCAGGCTACTCCGGCTTCCCGAAGGCTCTTCAGTCCTCCGCGCAGTACCCCGGCATCATAACCGCGCTGGCGAAGGAGGAAACTCGCCGTCGAACTCAGGCGTCCGTTTGAACAGTAACAAATGCAGGTCTTTTCTTTGTCAAGTTCCCCTGCCCGGTCTCTCAATTCGCCCATCGGGATAAGCAGGGCATTGGGAAGATGCGACTCGCGGGTTTCATCCGGCGGCCTGACGTCTATCCATCTCGCTCCCTCCTGGATTTTACGCTGGGCATCCGAAGGAGAAAACCACGTTATCACGGGCTCTTTAACGTAGTCATTAAAAGCATCCTTTGAGAGCCTCATCACTTCTCCGGGGGATGTCATTGTAACGGTCGCGTTCCTCTTTGCGTTTGAAATCAGGGCTTCCTCCCCGAATGCAGTAGGTTCGGTCAGCTCGGCAACAACCTGCTGTTCGCTCTGTCCCGGACCCCGTCTCAGCACTTTCGCGGTGCCCTGGGCCAGAAGGTAATAGTAATCTCCTTCATCTCCTTCCCTGATTACCGTTTCGCCTTTCTTCATCGGGACCTTTTCCATGTGATCGAACATCTTATCGAGGTTATCATCAGGAAGATCCCTGAACAGGTCCGTTTCACGAACCTTTTCGGCCAGGAGCGCCTTGTCCACAGGCTTTGCCCGTTCGTCCGGCTTCTCTTCCTTGCCTCCCTGCAAAATGCGCAGTAGTCCGTCCCATATAGCCATTTCATCCTCCTCCGATACTCTCCGGCATCACTTAACGAAATAGTGCCTTACCGGACACACGCGGTCAAGCGAAACGTTTGGCGTGCAGAGCCCGCCCGCGATTTTTTTCAAAAAAGCGCTTGCAGAAGGCTGGCGAATATGCTCAGAATCCATGTCGGGCACAGGGCAAACACCTTAACGGGAGAAACTGATGCCGAGGACCCGGCGCGTTCTGCATTTCATTGCTGTTTTCGTGTCGGTATGTCTTAAAAGTGTGTGATATATTTCCTGACGGCTTGATTGAACTCGGCACTTTTCGGGAGAGACAACCCGGTGCAAACGATCAGACAACTCGTCCGCAAATCACTTCATAGCGTCGCCGCATCAAACGGCGGCGTTTTTATTTTTGGTAACTCTTAACAGGAAACATACGTTCGAGAACAGCAAGTACAAGAGGAGACAAACACATGAAACTGCAAGCAATCCTTCTCACGGTGCTGATGATGGCAGGCGGTGCGCAGGCTGTGACCTACTACGTCGACGTTGACTACGACGGATCCAACGGGGCCTCCGACGGCACTTCCGATCAGCCCTACACCAACCTTCAGGCCGCGGCCTCATCCGCCAGTACCGGCGATACGGTATACGTTGCCGCCGGGCTTTACATCTCAACCAGTGAAGGCGGCTATGAGGATTTCGGCACCGAGGGCTACGACGTTACGATCACCGGCGGCGCCATGCACTGGTACGGCGGCTACGCAGGGTGGCAGGGCGGATCCGGCTTTGACTGGACCAACCAGACTCTTCCCGACGCCGACAACGTCAATACCGGCACGATGACGGTAATCGACCTCACCAACGCCAACTCCCGTGCCTTTGCGGACAGCGCGAGCGACGGCAAAGTCGCTTTCGACGGCTTCTTTTTCAGGAACTCGGACGTTTCCACTGCGAGCTACGACGGCGGGGCTCTGTATCTCAACGGCCGCTTGAGCGGTGCCGAGGTCGACAACTGCGTCTTTGTGAACAACAAGACCAGCGGCGACGGCGGGGCTGTGTGGATGTCCGGGCGCAATTCCACTTCGGGCAACAACACCTTCATAGCCAACGAAGCCGGCGGCAGTGGCGGCGGAGCTGCTGTATCCGGCCAAAACATTACGCACACCCTCACCAACTGCCTGTTCAAGAACAACAGTGCGGCTGACGACGGCGGGGGGTCTATGTGATTCAGGATACTGTAAAGATATATGATACGGACTTTACGGGCAATGAGGCATCCGACGAAGGCGGCGCCGTTTCCTGCGGCAATGCCTCGGCGGAACTGTACCGCTGTGAGTTGATTGGAAACACTGCAAGTGAGGCAGCGGCAGTCGGAAAGGACGCGTACAGCGGGCCCACGATCAAACTGCAGAACTGCCTGGTAGTGAGCAACACGGCCACGACTGCCGGCGGTTACGTTATTTACTCCAAAGGAAGCGCATCCGGCGGGAACCTTACGGTGCTTTACACAACTGTGGCTGACAACACTGCTACCGGGGGTGTCTGTTGCGCCGACCGCACCATGAGCGGGCGCAATGCTTCGATTACCATCCGCAACTCCATTATTGCCGGGAAGGGAGACGGCACGGGAATCTACGCCGATTCCGGCTCGACCCCCACAATCGATTACAACGACGTATGGAACGTATCCGCCCTTTACGGGGGAAGCGCAAGCGCCGGGACCGGCAGTATATCCTCCGATCCCCAGTTCAGCGACGCTTCAGCGGGCGACTACCGTATTGACGTTACCAGCCCCTGCGTCGGTGCGGGTACCGGCATCGGAGTCAGCTTGGACATAGAGGGCACTGCCCGCGACGGCTATGACATGGGCTGTTACGAAACCCAGGAGGCCCTTGCCGGAAGCAGTCTGACGGTATTCTGATATGACCATTAACCTGACAACCTCATGGCCTGGGAGGGCTGTTATGACACAACAAACAAAGCGCGGAAAACGCCGCCTGAGCCTCGTTAAGAAAGGCTCCATTCTGCTGGCGCCGGTAATACTGGCACTGGCTGTAATGATAGCCTACGCCTTCACCGATACCGACGGCGACGGCATGAGCGACGAATACGAAACGTTCTTCGGTCTCGACGTCAACTCAAACGACGCTTCTCTCAACTATGACGGCGACAGCCTTGCCAATATAGACGAATACGCCATCTGGACGGACCCTTATTCAGCAGACACCGACATGGACGGCTGGGGCGACGGCGCCGACTCAAGTGCAGTAAGCCGGGCCTGGATCGACTGGGGGGAAGCCTTTTTCACCTCCACCAACGACTACGAATACGCCGCGCCCGACTGGTGGGTAGCGTCCTATAAAATAGGCGGCGCGTGGAACACGAACACGCCGCCGGCCTGGTACGTGGATGCAACCAACGCATCCGGGGCGGGTTCTCTTCATATAGAAGTGGACCGGGCGAAACTCACCAATGATGCAGTAATGGCCCTTGAATACCTCGACAGTACAAACGCCTCCCTGTACGTGGACCTGTACGACGCTACAAACGGCATAGTTGCATCCAACCTCTACGGGGATCTTCTTTCGGGTACCCTTGCCACCAACGTCGACTATCTTTCCATTCCCTTTCAGACCAACGCCAATGCCGTCGGCATAAAAATACGCCGCCAAACGGGTGAAGTCACCGTCTACAGCTCCCTTGTCTACGTCGACCTCGACGGCGACGGACTCGACGCCGAACAGGAAGAACAGCTCGGAACTTCAGATGAAGATACCGACAGCGACTCCGACGGCCTTGGAGACTACGCCGAGGAGTTTACACATCTCACGGACGCCGCCGATCCCGACACCGACGATGACGGCCTTACAGACGGGGAAGAGGTAAACACCTACGGCTCCGATCCTCTTGACGCCGACAGCGATGGTGACGGAATAGACGACGGAGACGAAGTCTTCTTCGGCAACGACCCCGCCTCCTCTAATACATACGGCACGGTGCCCTTTACCGAACTCTTTGAAACGGATACCTGCTCTGCGGGCGATATTGACGGCCAGAACAACTGGCAGGCTTCTCCCGCCAATACCGCGCTGGTCCAGACCGGCACCGTCTACGCCGGGGACCAGGCCCTTCACATTGACGGGGCCGTTACCGTTACCGGCGAGGTTAAACAGCTCTATCTTTCTACGGGTGAAGACGTGATATGGGTTGACTGCTACACGGCCGTCCGCTACATGGAAGAGCCCGGATGGCCCCAGGAGGGAAGCGCTTCGGTCTACGTCAACGAGGACGGGCGGCTTGTGGTGTATAACGGCACCGGCGCTTCCGGGAGCTGGGTCACCCTCACCAATCACACGCCGCTTACGGCCGGCGAGTGGGTCCGCCTCACGATAAAAGTCGATTACTCAGCCGGCGAGTGGCTGATATGCCTCAACGGGGAAGTAATTGCCGATCAGATAGGCAGTGCCGGCTCCCGGGACGAGTTCACCGCTCTCATGCTCAAGGGTACCCAGGGATATTACGACAACCTCAAACTTTCGACCAGCACGCCCCCGGGCATCTCCGCGGACTGGGACAGTCTGCCCGATGACTGGGAACAGACCTACTTCGGAGACCTCGACGAAACCGACTCCGGCGATCCCGACTCCGACGGTCTTACCAACGTCGAGGAATACAACCAAGGTACAGACCCTTCCGAAGAAGATACCGATGCCGACGGCATGTCCGATCCCGAAGAACTCTACTGGGGTTACAGTCCCACCAACTCCGGCAGTTACGCCCGGATAGACTCCGGCTCCGGTACCAACACCTGGACCACGGGCTTTGAGGCCGCCGAAGGCTATACAAACGGTCTTCTCAACGGTCAGGAGAACTGGACTGCCACCGGTGCGGTCAGCGTTGTAGACACCAACAGCTGCGAAGGATACCGATCCGCGCGTCTGCCTTCCAAAGGAGAGGGAGACGTCACACCTTACGCCTGGAGGAACATGGGTGTAATGGTACAGCGGCTTTCGGCGGGCAGTTTTGAAGAGATTTTGGGTCGGATTAGATGATCTTTGACTCTTGATTTTGCAGTTTTCGCGCGTCGCATGCGCGGAACATGGTGTGAATTTCCGGGTCGAGACGCAGTTCGGCTGTGAGTGCGTTTGAATGCGTCCACAAAAGCGGCCTTCAGGCAGCTTTCTTCAGTTCCACAACAGGCAGATGCTTCCTGCCCTCAAGAAACGACACGTTGAGCCTCATTTCCGGCAGTTGGCAATTAGGAACATCGGGCGTCGGCAGTTTCAAGGGTTCCTGGTTATACCGTTCTTCCGGCGTTCTGCCGTTGAGGAATGTGTGCGGGCGGAACTCGTTGTACCATATTGAGTAGAGTTCCAGTTCCTCGCGGAATTCCCCGGCATCTAACGGAACAAGAATCTGCCGGATGCATTCGTTTTTCAATGAACGGATGAAGCGCTCTACCACGGCAATACTCCCGTACTTACCGACGGCTCCGTAGCGGGGTTTGATCCTTTTTCGCTTTGCCCATTTGCGGAATGCAGGGCAATCAAATTGTCCGCCGCGATCGGAGATGATGTGTTTCGGATGTGCCTTGTTCCGCCCCATTACCCGTCCGAGAAAGGTGCGCACTTCAAGAGATGAGGGCTGATACGGAAACACGGCCAATCCCATCACCCTGCGGGAGAAATGGTCAATTACAACCGCTACCCACCAGCAGAACGGCCAGACCTGAGGCAGAGCGTGAGGAAACCACGACGTCCAGAAACCTTTGCCTGTGGGAACGGTTGTCAGGTCCACATGCCATACATGGTTGGGATGGCGGGCGGTTACGGTTCTGCAGGGCATGTTTTTGACGGGATCAACGGGATCGACAGGACCTGTTGGAAAGGATCTTTCCCTGAGTATCCTGCCGACGGTGGTTCCGGAGAGATGAAGACCCGCCCGTGCCAGGACGCCCGCGATGCGCTGTTTGCCCATGACGGGACAGAGGACCTTGATCCTTTGGGTGAGATATCGTACGAACGCCGGGAACCTGTTGACGGGTGTATTTATTTGCACAAGGGAATCGTCTTCGACCCGTTTCATCCATGAAGCGACGGCTTCCGGCTCCACGAGAAACGCTTCAGCCGTCTGGCGCAGATTCCATCCACGCACTGCTTTCATTTCCAGAATGGCCATACGTTCGGCGGGAGGATAGAACGGCCGGTGACGGGCGGGGATCTTCCGCATTCTGGCACCTTTAATCCGGATTTCCTCTCTGAGCAGAGTGATCTCATTGCGCGCACGGTCAAGCCTGCCGGCCAGCCTGACACGCTGGAGACGGCTGTCGGCGCACCAGCTTCGGGCATGGACAATGGCGTAATGTGCCAGTGAACAGGAATGCAATACCGCAGTGCGGACCGTATCGGACCAGGCGGAGGGAAGGGAAATGCTGGATGGGTTCATGGTTGTTATTCCCCATTGTTGATTGTGGACATGAATGTGAATTATGGTAGAATACATGAGATGAAAAAGACCGTGTATATAGAATCATCGGTGGTCAGTTATTACACTGCGCGAGCAAGCAGAGATATCATTGTAGCGGCGCATCAACAATGTACTGCAGAATGGTGGGAGAAGGTGTTGCCGCGCTTGGAGGCGTTTGTTTCTCCGGTTGTGTTGGAGGAGATTTCTCGCGGTGACGCGGTGGCTGCAGTCAAGCGACAGGATGTGGTTAAGGATTTCTCTTCATTGGAGGTATACGAAGAGGTCATTGATCTTGCCGAAGAATATTTTGAGGCAATGGACATTCCTGACAAGGCCAAAGCGGACGCCTATCACCTGGCGTTGGCTACTCTCCACGGGATGGATTATATGGTGACTTGGAATTGTTCTCATATAGCCAGCGGGCGAGTGAGGAGAATTGTAGACGAAATCAATGTAATTCACAGGATGCGGTCACCGGTTATATGCACACCGGAGGAATTGATGGAGGTTTGAGATGAAAGACTCGGTAGTTCAGGACATAAGGAAGGTGAGGAAAGAGATCGAGGACGAATGCATGAATAGGAGGGAGCCGTACGCATCTCATGTTCTGAAGGAGCAGGAGAAGTGCGCCGACCGTTTGGTTCGTCGATCTCCCCAGGAAAGAGTGAAAGAGAAGATTGCCTGACGGCACAACGAACGGCTTCTTCTGTTCGGCCGACGGCTGGCTCACCAACCGGGTGGACGCTGAAAGCCGGACCACGAAGTACGGCTACAACGACGGACCCTGGCGGGTCAGAGTACCAGGAAAAGGTCAACAGTAAATTCTGATTAATTTTGAGACAAGAATATCCCTGTCCCTCTTGCGGCTGTTTTTTCAGACATTGCTTTTAGAGGGTTTGCAGGTTTTATGAAAGAGTAAGGGTTGTACGGATCAAGAGCAGCGGAGGTCCGGCGTAGCCGGTGGCGGAAGCTGTCCGTGA
>JAWODU010000032.1:0-5472 GCA_046483125.1 Kiritimatiellia bacterium | reverse complement strand
AGGTGGAAATCGTGAAAATCGGGATAATACTCGGCGTAGAAAGCGGTCTTTCGTTTGTAATAAGTACGCAATGTGCCTTTCATTCCGTATATGTCCCAGTACTTGCGGCCGGTCGGTTTCCTGGGAGCCTTGCCGCCGATATCCTTCATCAGGGCTTCCACGTACAGAAGCTTGTCCATCGCCTTCCAGCCCGTGTATTTCCGGCGCCAGTCCGATTCCGGGTCCAGCCATACGGCGAATGTTTCCGCAAAATCCTCATCCGGGTGGTATTGCGCGTACCATTCATCGAGATGCCTCACGAAACGCTTGCTGTAAGGCCTGTAACGATAACGTTCCGGGTACTCGGAATGAAATTCCCCGAAAAGCTGTTTCCATTTCTTTCTCCGGTGAAGAAAATAGGCGTAGTTGAGGGCGTGTCCCGTCTCGTGGCGTAGAAGCTGCATGCAGGAGGTTTTATCGCCGCCTTCCACTTCCAGCATCATTTTTCTTTCAAGTCGTTTCAGCCTCGGATGCGCCAGAAAGAATGCTATGCCGATAACAGGTTCGCAGTCGGGACACAGCCATTCGTCGGCAAGGTAACAGCGCGGTTTGAAGTTTATACCACTCGCCGACAATTCACGGTAAAGCGCGAACACGCGCTCTTCGAGCCAAGTGCCCTCGATTCGGACAGACAGGTCCTTGAACCGCATGGCAAGTAATTCCTCATCAGTCAGTTTCGACAGATTCGGCATGGCGGTCATATACCTTGCTTCGATCGCTTGAATATTCAAGTCTTTTTTGCAATTGAACAGAAGCCGGCTTTCTGTCAGATTCTGTCCCGTTCTCATGACCCACAGCAGAAACAGATCCATTCCCGGCCCGGCGGTAAGGCGGCTTACCAGGTACCTGGAAGCCGTCCGGGAATACTCTGAATCCGGTTCGGAGTGGATTTCTTCCCGGGAAATAGCCGATTCCCTGGGTCTTACCAGCTCCACCGTCCGCCAGGACCTTTCATATCTTGATTTTTCGGGCATCTCGAAACGCGGTTACCAGGTCGGCCCCCTGCGGGAAGTTATCGAGTATTCACTGGGTGCTGATTCGGACCGCAACGTAATAATCGTAGGCGCGGGTAATCTGGGCAAGGCCCTGGCCCTCCACGGCGGATTTGCCGGCAGAAAGGTCAATATCCGGGCTTTATTTGACAAGGACAGCGGTAAAGTGGGCAAGAAAGTGGGCAAACTTACCGTAATGGACATGCGCAGGCTCAACAGCGTTGTCAAAAACAATAACATCGACATAGGGATTATCGCGGTTCCCGGAGCGGCAGCGCAGTCGGTGGCCGACGCGCTCGTATCCAGCGGAGTAAAAGGTCTGCTCAATCTGGCGTCCGCGCACCTCACAGCGCCCGCGGGAGTAGCCGTTGAAGACGTAAGGATAGTGGCATGTCTACAGGCTCTTTCTTACGCCGTGAAGGAAAGAGCCGCAAGAAAATGAGACTCGGCCTTTTTCTTTGCTGCTCCCTCCGGCCCGATTGCCGGAGAGCTTCCGGATCCGGTATTCGGAAAATACCGGAAAATTAAAGCGTCAAATGCTTGACACTATTTCGCGGGGTGACCTATAGTGCCCGACTTGACGTCGCCAGACCGAAAAAGGACGCCGCAGAAAGTGTATAAAGTCAGTCAAAACAAACTCGACGAACTGATGCAGTCTCTGTGTCGCGGGAAAACCGTCTTCGCACCGGAGCCCGAAGCCCGGGAGGACAACACTCCGGAACAGTTCCACCTCGTCCGGTCCGGAAAATGGAAACCGGACAGGCATACGCTTGCCCCGTATCGCTCCGTAGAACCGCTTAAGTCTCTTGTTTTCAGACCGCGTGAACTGGTCGGGTCCTCGGAAAAATCCCGGGCCGAGGATATGGAGGAGCGTATTGTCGTCGGTGTAAAAAACTGCGATCTTTCCGCGCTGAAGATACATGATCATGTTTTCCTTGAATCCGATCCTGTCGATCCCTTTTACCGGGAAGCACGCGAAAAAACGATACTGGTTTCATGCGACTGCACCGACGCGCTTAATGTTTGTTTCTGCCCGGCCGTTAACCAACAGCCCCATGCTGAAGAGGGGTTTGACATAAATATTGCGCCGGTTGAAGACTTCTTCCTCCTGGAATCCGGAAGTGAGCGCGGAGCGAAGCTTCTTGAAGGCGCACGCGAACTGCTGGAAGACGCCGAAGACATTCTTATCGCGGAACGCGACCGCAGACGGGAGGAAATGACACGAAAAGTCTGCAGACAGACGGAAGAGACCGGCTTAATGTGCGATTCGGACTTCCGCAAAGCCGTGAGTTCTTCAATGGAATCGGATCTCTGGGAAGATTTCGCCCGGGACTGTGTCGAGTGCGGTGCGTGCAGCTTCGTGTGCTGTACTTGCCACTGTTTCCTCCTGGTTGACGGGAAAGACAGGGAAAAGCTCCCGGCTCGCGTCAAGAACTGGGACTCGTGCCTGACGAAAAATTTCGCCCGCGTGGCCGGAGGCGCCAATCCGCGGAGCCACCGCGCGGAAAGACTTTATAACCGGTTCGACAAGAAGTTCGTATTCTTTCCCGCCGTTCTGGGCACATATGCCTGCGACGGCTGTGGGCGCTGTGCCGAAGCGTGCACAGGTAAAATAGATATCAGGGACGTGCTCAAGACCGCAGTGGAGGCGGGAAAACAATGAATGCCGGGAACCTCTACATGCCAATGCCCGCGAGGATTGAGAACATCGTCGAAGAAACTTCGAACATCAAGACCTTTTCGATAAAGCCGGAAGAGCCGCTGGCGTTCAAGGCCGGGCAATTTGTGGAACTGACCGTTCCCGGACTGGGGGAGGCGCCTTTTACGCCGTCTTCGTCCCCGGCCGTCACCGAAAAGATGGAAATCACGATCATGCGGGTCGGACGCGTAACGGAAAAGCTCCACTCATTTTCCGGAGGCGAGGAAATCGGTGTGCGCGGCCCCCTGGGTCAGCCCTATCCGCTCGACGAGTTTTACGGCCGCGAAATCCTGATCGCGGGAGGCGGCGTCGGTCTTGCGCCGTTGAGGGCCCTGCTGTTCGCGCTCCTGGAGGAGAAGGGTAAATTCAAGAAGATCGCCGTTCGATACGGCGCCAAGACGCCGGGAGATCTCGTGTACCGAAAGTCGCTTGAGACTGCCTGGGACAGCGGCGATGTAATCGACCTGATGACTACAGTTGACAAGGGAGACGCCGGATGGACCGGCAACGAAGGAGTAGTAACCACTATCCTCGAGGAAGACAAGGCCCGGTGCGACACGAAAGAGGGTGTAGCCGTCGTGTGCGGTCCGCCCATAATGATGAAATTCGCCACACTGAAACTCCTGGACAGGGGATATACGCCGGAAAGAATTTATCTCTCCATGGAAAAAAACATGAGTTGCGGTGTGGGAAAATGCGGTCACTGCCGCATAGGTCCATACTATGCCTGCAAGGACGGACCGGTTTTCAGCTATGACAGAATACAGAACGAACCCAAAATTTTCGATTAACGGATAACAGACAGAAACGGACGAAACACAGCAATGGCCAGGCGTCTTTTTATAGATCTCAACAAGTGCGACGATTGCGAAAAGTGTGAAGTCGATTGCGCTTATTTCTACCGCGCAAAGGCCTCGGACCACGGGATACTGTCTGTCCGGGAAGCGGCGACATTCGCGCTCGTATGCCGCAGGTGCGAGGAAGCGAGCTGTGTAAAGGCCTGCCGCTTCGATGCCCTGGAGCGCCAGGAGAACGGAGTGCTCAAGCGCTATAATATGCGTTGTGTAAGCTGTAAATGCTGTAGTCACGCCTGTCCGTTCGGTACTATCTACCCGGACGCCGTGCCGTTCTACGCAACCAACTGTGATTACTGCCTGGAAAGGGGAGACGGGGAGCCGCCTTGCGTCACCAGTTGCGTAAAAAACGCTATAGAATACAGGGAAGTGAAAGAGTCGGAAAAGGACGGTGTGTACCTGCTTGGCGACCATCTTGCGGTTCGCGCTCCGAAATGGGAGAAAAGCGCGGTTTAAGGGGAGAAAGCTGAAAGCTGAAATTTGAAGGTACGTTTATGGATCCGGCAGATATAGGAATTGTTGTTTTGCAGATCCTGGTCTTCCCGGGCCTGCTGTTTGCGGCGGTCGCGGGACTGCTTACCAGCTGGATAGACCGGAAAGTGACCGCGCGCGTGCAGATGAGAGTGGGACCCCCTTTGCTCCAGCCGTTCTGCGACGTGGTGAAACTGATGGTCAAGGAGACGTGCGTGCCGGCCAACGCGCCAAGGTACCTGTTCCTGTCGGCGCCGGTAGTGGGGCTGGCCGGGGCGGCCCTGGCTTCTACCGTAATCTGGCGTTCCATCATCGATCCGAACGCGGCGTTTGTGGGAGACCTGATAGTTGTGCTTTATCTTCTGACGATGCCCGCCATCGCCGTGGTCCTGGGATCCTTTGCTTCGAGGAATCCGCTGGCGTCCCTGGGCGGGAGCCGCGAGATGAAGCTGATTCTTGCATATGAGCTTCCCTTTGTGCTCGCGGTGCTGGTGCCGGTTGTCAAGGCGGGAAGCATCAGGCTGGGCGAAATCGTAATGCTCGAGCGTTTGCCCGTGGCCGATGCCTCGGGGATTATCGCGTTGATCGTAGCGATTCTGTGCATGCAGGCAAAGTTGACGCTCGTGCCGTTCGACGCGCCGGAGGCGGAAACGGAATTGACGGGCGGCGCGTACATAGAATACTCGGGCCCTCCTCTGGCCATGTTCAAGCTGACCAGGGCCATTATGCTGTTTACTATGCCCATGTTTTTGGTCACGGTCTTTTGCGGCGGCATCGCTTTCACCGAAGGCGCGCTTCCAGTCGCCCTGGGGATTCTGAAATACGTCGGGCTTGTGGTGATCATCGTGCTGATTCGCAACACGGCGCCGCGCGTCCGGATTGATCACGCCGTCAAATTCTTCTGGGGTCCGGTAACGGTTTGTGCTTTGGTAGCCGTAGTTCTGGCGCTTATTGGAATATAGCTATGAGTTTTTCGGTCAATTCGCTGACAAGGTCGCTGTGGGTGTTTCATCTTGCAGGCAGTCCGTGCAATAACTGTGACATCGAGGTACTCGACCTTCTTACGCCGGCTTACGATGTCGAGCGGTTCGGCATGGTGCTGGTGGGCAGTGTGCGGCACGCAGACGCAATTCTTCTTTCAGGGGCGTTCAATAAGAAGGCAACGATACGGGCGAAACGTGTCTACGAACAGGCAGTCAGTGAATTTGTAAAAAATATTCTGAATATAAAAAAAGCAGGCCATTCAGGAAGTCTTGATCCAAATGTAACTGGATTGCTTGCTGTTGCAACAGGAAGAGCAACAAGGATTGTTCAAACTCTGCTTAAATCAGGAAAGGAATATATTGGGATAATGCATCTTCATGAAGACATAGACAAAAAAGACATAAAAAAAGCATTTAAAGAATTTACAGGAAAG
>JAWODU010000031.1:0-7080 GCA_046483125.1 Kiritimatiellia bacterium | reverse complement strand
AATGTCTTTTTTGATATTGATAGATGGTTTCTTTGCTTCAACAAAGAATTTCCTCACACCGCCTATGCGGAATGAATAGTCCGGTGCCTTGGGTTTGCCCTCAATATGGATGGGGTCCTCTCGCACCACATCCCTGTAGTCCTCTGCATAGCCCTTGTCATTACGGGTCCGTCCGCAACACGGGGTCTACGCGCTCGGCGCCCTCTGTGTCGGACTCGGGACCGCTCACCTCCTGACGGAGGGGGAGGGCGTGGCCGCTTCGCCTTGATTGTAACTGATTGAGACGGATTCGACCACCGCACCCGCTAAGAAGCGTTGCTCGGTGGTGCCGTCGGGGAGTTGCGATTCGATGAACCACGTCGCCGACGGCGCGAGCGTCGCCGACGACGCAAGCCCGGTCCCGTCGGGGAAGATAAGGTCGTGAGGTTGAAAATGGCCATAATGAGAATTTTTGGCAGGAAACCCGCGTCGTGAGATGACAATTTCCTGAGTCTCTTCAAAAACTATGACATATTGGATATCAGCCGCGGCAGATTAAACAACGCTATTTTGTATTTTGAGGGCTGAACCCTCAGGCTCACGCCCTTAGGCCCCTTCCTATGGAAATGGCTGCGCTTGCCATGCGGAGATGCCGTCGAGTGCCATCTGCGTCCCGATTGTCATCACGATAAGCCCGGTCAGTCGAACGAGGGCACCAAGCAAATTGAATCGACCCAATGCTGAACTGATCTGCCGACTGAACGCCATGACTATGTGATTGAGCGCCACGGCAAACACGATGGACAACGCCGGAACAAGCAAACCCTCTTGTGCCCGGAGCGCGATGCAAGCTGCGATTGTCGCAGGCCCTGCGATCATCGGACACGCGAGCGGAACTAGTGCAACGTCCTCAAATCGAGCCTGCATTTCTTGCTCGAAGAAGACCCCTTTCCGCAATGCATTGAATCCCACCCAACAGAGAATAGCACCCCCGGCCAGACGGAGGGAGTGCAATTCTACACGAAAAACAGATCTCAGTATGAAATCACCGAAGATCATTGAGCCCAACAAGATGCTTCCAGCAACGAGGCTTGCTTTTACAATGACGCGCATGAAATCCGTGCGCTTTTGGGTGGAGGGAAGGACAGCAAGCACGGACACCTTGCTCACCGGATTGATCAAGGCAAGAAAGTACAGGGTCGTCACCAAGGTGTGGAGTAGAACTTCTGTCATTTCATTCCTGTCATCAAACAAGTATTATATGGACGTCAGCCTGAACAGATTCGCATCGACGTCATTCTGGATAGCTGTAGATGCAGATGTTAACACGTAAGTATAATAGTCCATTGCGGCGTTCAGTCAAGCTAACCTTGTAGTTGCAACGGCATAAATGACAGACAAACGCCAGACCTGCCAAGTATGATTTCGTCCGGATTTATGATAAGCAAAAGATGAGAACAAGGTTGGTCCGTCCAGTTCGTGACTATTTGTCTGTCCCTGATTTACTCTGATTTACTGTTCGGCGAATAACAAGGCGGTGTTCGGAACCGTTTCGGAAACGCGCGCAGGACCTGGCCCTCTAATGTTATTTAGTATTTTGAGGGCTCTGACCCCTCGGCCCCCCGAAGAGAACGGTTCCCGGAATCATCCGGCGGAGAAACATTTTTTTGTGTCTGGCCACGTCTACATGGGGTGCGGCAAAAAGCCGGACCATCTGAGCAAGAAAATTGCAGGTAAAGGCGGCACCAACTTCCACATTCGATCCCCCGAGTTGCAGAATCAGCAGGGACAGCACCCCGCCGTTGATCATGACCTACGCCGGCACCGCTCCGAAAGGCTGGGCAACCACCGCGGTGGTAAAAGTGTGCCTGGCCTTGGAACTGCGGCGTCGGCCGTGCGGCTTTTTCTTTCGCAGGAAGTCAAACATATCAAATCCCCAAAAATATGAACCATATCGGAAAGGCTGAAGTTTGGCAAATTGACCCCGGTTCAGTTGGTCCTTATGCCGGGCAGGGTGTAATGTAGCGTTGTGGCTTGAACAACGACAGCCATAACACGCTTCGCACGCGAACTCGCGCCGAAACACTCCCACCTCTTCCGGAGTTCACCACCGGCGCCGCGTTTCCCCTGCTTTGCAATCTTGCTTCCCGCATTCCAACCCGAACAGGGACCCCTCAGCCCGGCTGAAAAAGTTGACGTGCTCACTGTCTGGATGTTAAAGCTGGGTGATAATATTTTCTCAGTCAACATGCGGATACGGTTATGAATGCAAAGTGCCAGTGGCGGGCGAGTCCGAGCCGTCTTTACTACGAAGGGGATAATTACTCTCTACTTGCCGAGCCGGGCCGCGGCTGGGTCAGTCTTTCGGTGGACAATCACGAAATATTTGCCGCGCCGCCGGGTTTCGCAGGATTTGTTTTCAGCGGTAAGAACGGAATAACCGGCACTTTCTCATTTGCCCAAATAACTCCCGCACCCGGCAGGCATCTTCGTGAGGCTGAAGTCGGCGACGGTATATTCGTTCAGAGATTTCATTGCCGGGAACCCGCCAGGTTGAGGCTTTACGCGGGGTTCAACCTTGCAGATGACCATGAACTTCTGATATTTCCCGCGGCCGGCGTGAGCCTGATTCGCCTGGGAAGGCCCAAACAGTATGTGGCGTCCATGGAAACCTGTGATCTGCGTTCGCGGCGTCCGGCGGAAAAGGAGGGGGAATGCGCTGTTGTGGTGCACGAGTCGGGGGCATGGCTCAGGCTCGAGGGCAGAATAAAGGTTGCGTCCATTTCAATGCCGGAAGTCGGCCGTCTGGCGTGTCTCGTACTGCCGTGTCGCGGTTTCACGGGCAATGAATTTGATATTGAAATCGGAGTTAAGAAGCGGCTCGAACACTGGATCGCGTCGCCGCGTTTTTCGGTTTCGGGCGGTCCGCCGCTTCCTCCTGGTGTCTCCGAGCCTGCGCGGGGTGCGGGTATGCCTGTGTTCGACGGCAAAAACCTTCCGCGGATTGGTGTCGGGTGCGTTAATCTTGACACGGAAGAGCGCAGGATTGCCGCCGAAGTGGAGGTAGCGCATATGGACGGTTCTCTCTTGGAACGGCGGGAAGACGTCAAGCCTGTTGCGTCGTCCGGGGCGGTCGAACTGGTGGGGGAAAGCTTTGAGTTGTCAAAACCGGGCGCCGCTGATGTGTGGGGACGTCTGGTGGGATCGGGCGAACGTCTGCTCTGGGCCGACCATTTCCGGCTGGTATTCGATTTGGAAGCTTACGAACCCGAGGATACCCGGCAGGATGATTACAATGCGTTCTGGCAATCTACACTTGACGAGCAGAAATCGTGTTCACTTGATTTGAAAGAGGAAGCAAGGTTTGAAAGGGGCGGATGGGAACTTGTGGAAGTGTCTTACAACGTATTGCCGCCGAGGCGTATTCACGCCATGATATTCCATCCTTCTAAAACTGACGGTAACCTGCCGGTGATCATAACTGCTCATCCCAACATAAGGGGATGGAACATGGCCGGCAGAATTCACGGGTCTAAGGTTGATATTGACCGGAGATTTGCCTGGTTTGTCCCTCTGATAAGGGGACACAGGCCCGACGAAGCCGACATACCGTTCAATCATCCGTGGTGGGGACCGATGGAAAACAGGGAAACATACGAAGGGCGTTACTGGTTCAGCACGATGGCCAGATCACGCGAAGTGCTTGAAGCGCTGGACATGCCGTTTGATCTTTCCCGTGTGGTCGCGAAAGGAGGAAGCCAGGGGGGTGCCCTTGCGCTTGCGGC
Source organism: Kiritimatiellia bacterium (assembly GCA_046483125.1). Classification (GTDB taxonomy): domain Bacteria; phylum Verrucomicrobiota; class Kiritimatiellia; order UBA8416; family JAWODU01; genus JAWODU01. The sequence goes on along the minus strand of JAWODU010000031.1, from coordinate 3,316 downwards.
CGCCGCGCTGGATCCCGGGCTATGCCTGTGCCTGGCCGATTGTCCCTCGCACTGTCAACTGCAGACTACCGTCCGTCCTTACCCGCTCTTGCGATCGCGTACGGGACAGATCAGATCCGGGGTTTCTCAAAACGAAGCTGAAAAATTTCTCAGTTATTTTGACGCGGCAAACTTCTGCCTCATGATCCGGTGTCCGACGGTGATAAGTCACAACATCGGCGATCTGACCGTGCACGTATCGGGAGGGCTTGCGGCTTACCGAAAACTGGAACGTCTGCCGCCGGAAAAGAAATGGCTCATACTTGGGGCGGGCACGGAACACGAGAACCCTCCGCCGGCAGTGAAAAAAATGGGTGAAATGCTCGACGCGGTGGCAGGCGGGACGTTGTGTCGCTGAAAACCTGACGATATGAGCCATGAATGACTGCAAGCCTTTTCCCGCACCCGGCACATCGGAAATCCCGGAGTTGGAGGTTGTTGAACCGAGAAGATCTTCCCGTGAAATAGGCCGGCATTTCGGGGAAGACATATCAGATATCAGCCGGGGTAAATCAAACAACGCTATTTTGTATTTTTGGGGCTGACCCCCCGGGCTCCCTGCCTGAGTGCACGATTTGCGTTCGCCTGCCAGCGCGCGCGGTTTTCCGGGGAAATGTACCAGAACGCGGGGTGGACTTTTTCACGGTATGTTGCATCGTCCATCTCGGCAAGAGCTTTTGGTGTCATGCATGGCAAAATGTCTTTCATCCACGGCATGCTTTCTTTCGCCTGCCATTTGCCCCGGTTCAGGGGACACACCGTCTGGCAGACATCGCATCCGTAGATCCATCCGCCTATCTTTTCCCACAGCTCGTGCGGGATGGGTTCCGGCGCGTGATAGGTGAGATACGCGATACAGCGGTCCATTCGCATGACAAAAGACTCACAGAGGGCGCCGGTCGGACAAGCGTCAATACAGATCCGGCAATTTTCGGGACAGGGACAGTCAGTGGTTGGCTCATCGGGCGGCAATTCGGCGTCGGCCAGCCAGGTTAGAATATTGATCCATGAGCCGAAGTTGTCGTGGTATGCAAACCCGTTTCGCCCGATTCGCACAACGCCGGCGCGGGCCGCCGCATGGCGGTCGGGGGTGCCGCCGCGGCGGATGCGAAGGCCCATCTGTTTGAGAGCTTCGCTCATTCTTGCAGGCATGGTGTGTTCCGGGTTGCCGGCGTAGCGGGAATCGCACAGATAATTCCGGCCGATATGCCCCGCCAGTTCCCGGGGAAATTCGTATTTTCCGTATCGTCGGACGCAAACGATTATGGACCGTGCCCAGGAATTTGCCGCACGGGGCTCGGCCCGTCTTTTCATGTTTTCGTAGAGATCGGTGGTTTCCGGGAAACGGTCGATGAATCCTGTAACGGCTTCCGCATATTCGGGAAACGGATCGGCCGTCGTGATACCGCATTCCACATAGCCGATATCGGCGGCCGCCTTCTTGACGGCCTTTGCCGTTTCAAGCGGATTCTTTCCGGTTTGCGGTTGCTCACTCATTTGTTCTGCTTCTTCCCTGTTCCTCATCAGCGTAGCAACCGCGGATCAACAATGTCTTGTCGCCCATCCGTGCGACCTCCGATTCCTGCCCTGGTGTCAACAGCCGTCAGTCTAAACAGATTGGCATCGACGTGATTCCGGGTAACTGTAGATGCAGATGCTGACACGTAAGTATAATAGTCCATTGCGGCGTTCGATCAAGCTAACCTTGTAGTTGCAACGGCACCAGCGACAGACAAAACGGCAGACCGGCCACGACCGATTCCGCCCCCTATCCCTCCTCCTCAGGCTCCTCTGCCCCCTTCCTGTTCGTTATTTCAAGGTCTGACCTGACGGGGACCCTGGGACCCGCTGGAGACCGACCTGTTGGCACGCAAAGTGCTGATATGAGTAAGGCGACACATTGGACGCAGATAAGAACAGGCGTGATAGAAAAAACCCGGAGTTGCGTCGGGACCACTCGCCGAAAGCAGACACAGGTACAAGGAGGTTGTTATGCAGGAGAAAAGAAATACCTCTGCATTGCGAGTCGGTACGGCTGTAATGGACATCACACCGCAGTGTCCGGTAGACCTCTGCGGTTTTCCCTATGCCGAACGGACGGCAGACGGTATTCATGATCACCTGACGGTAACAGTCGTGCACCTTCGTAATGGGGCCGGGTCACTCCTGTTGATCTCATTCGACCTCTTTGCGCTCGATTCACAACTGGTCGAGGCCATACGCGCGGAGGTGTGTGAATAGGTCGGGTTAAAAGAAGATTCGATCTTCATCTCGTGCACACATACGCATTCGGGTCCGTCCACCACTCATCGGCTCTCCTGGAACGGATCCGGCGGATGGCCCAAACCGGATCCGGGCTACGTCGAAGAGGTTAAACAGAAAGCCGTTCAGGCAGCGGGCAGGGCATGTGCTTCGACATGCCCCGCGGAGATCGCCTGGACCACGGCCACGTTCAAGGATCAGGACTCATCGTCAAACTCGGGCGGCATGTCCATCCCGGTTCTCGTCACCCGGCGATGCGAAGGAGGTAAAGTGCTGTCCCTGTCCGTCTTTTGCGGCCTTACCCCATCCGTACTTGACGGTAGCTCGTCGCAGGTTTCGGCGGACTTTCCCGGCGATTTGCGGGATTACCTTCAGCGGAGTTTCGGGGAGACCGTTGCTGTCCAGTACTTTCCTGAAGCATCCACCCGTTCCAATCCGTTGAGATTGTGTACAGAGGAGACCTTCTCGGAAGCCAGACGGCTCGGTCTTCACATTGCCGAGGCTGTAGCAACGAACGTAAGTAACCTGACCCCGGAGCAATTCACCGACAATAATGTTCTGACCACGATAACCGCTTTTGAAGATATCACTGCCGACAACCTTCCTTCATCGTGGAATGCCAGGGTGCACTGGGGAGAATGCCGGTCCAGGCTCGACCGCCTCCAGGAGGAACATGCCGATCCCGTGAGTCTTCGGGCCGCAAGGGCAGCCGTGTCCGATACAGAGTTTGTCCTGGCTATGCTCTCAAGCATTCAGTCGGAGCAAAATGCCGAACGGATACTCGAAAACGGTCGTCTTCGCATCCAGGGATTTCGTGTCGGCGAGCGGAATTTGTCAACGAAAATGAGACATTTTTCTTAGACGATTTCAAGCGACTTTCTCCAACGGTTTATTGATCCATGCGGCCTCTGGTATTGCAGGCGGTTCAGGCACGCCTCTGACGAACCGTTCAGGATGTTTTTGATATGCCTGCTTAAGCGTAATGCATCTTTTTTCTTTGATCTCATGAGCCTTG
>JAWODU010000013.1:0-11143 GCA_046483125.1 Kiritimatiellia bacterium | reverse complement strand
CGGACAGTGTAGTCGCGTCCGGTAAGGACGATTTTGACGGAGACGTGCACAGTGATCCCGGTGACCAGGATGTTGCTCCAGAGGATATGCCCGACATCGAATGGCAGTTCCGGTGGCAGAAAGCCGGTGACAGTAAATGGACCACGCATACGGCATTCACCGACGGCGTCAAGGGCCAGTCCGTGTCCTTTGCTCCCGTTGACTTCGGCGGATCCGGAACCTACAACATAGAAGCGACAGCGAGGAATGCAGAACAGCCCGAAAAAGATCACATGAGTGACGTTGATACGGTGAATGTTGTCACAGTAGATGAAATTCATTATCATATGGAATCCATGACATTCTGGGAGATTATGCCAGATCCTCTGTATGTTATCAAAAATGAGGTAGTCGATTTCCGTGCTGTTCCAGAACCAAAGGATGTCAATTTCCCTGCTGGTGCTCCTGTGTGGTCAGGCACTTCTGGCGTGAAAGGTACTGGCCCAGAGTCTACCGTCCTTTTTGATACGCTCTCGAGACATAGTGAAGACTACAAAACTGTTTCTGCTACTTGTGGCTACACGATAATAGCCAATGTTATTGTCAATGAATGGAACGTGCTTGAAGTGGCCAACACGTTAGATTTCGGCTCATTTGTATATGCCATAAGCGATAGAACCGGGGGGCTGGCTTGGACCGGGGCGGTTAACACACTGATTGAGAAGCTTGCCCGTTTTCCTGTTAATGGCTCAGATGGATCTTCAGCAGCGGATTTAGTGGGGGACTTGGCTGGGGTCGTAGGCGCCTTGGCAGGTGCGACTTATGAAAGAACCCCCGCCCAGGCCGAACCCCCAGGCGGTGAGATGGAATATGAAACAAAAATTCCTGCAACGATTCCCTCCGTGGAAGGTACTCTCTCAAAGGAAACGCATTACGAATCTACGGAGTCATTTCCTGGTAAACCTGATCGTAAAATTGGATGTCTTGACCATAGGGAGGGCGACCTCACCTACGAGGATAAAATGGTGTTTGTTTGGACTGCAGATGGAGAATATGGAACAGAGGCAATTACGTTCGATGGAAAGGAACATGGCACTATAGTAAGAACTGTAGATCTATCACTAGAATCAGCCTACGCGATTCCTGGTAACCTACCTGCTGTTGAAGAGCCAGTTATTGCGTCCTACGCTGAGACCATGGATCTAAATGAAGCAATGTATGATGATGACATAAAAACATTGAAAGAAATAAAGGCATACGCTTTGGTCACTAAGGCATGGCTGAAGTCAGTAGGCCTTGAAGCTCTTGGTGCCACCTTCGAGGCGTTGGTTAATCAATATGTAGACTGGATCAAAGAAGAAATGACAAAAGAGTTAAACGAATTTGACTGGCAAGCACATAGTAACTTGGCAACCGCCGAACTTCTGCCTCAGGAAACGCCCAAAGGCGGGGCAGACCCGAAAGCCAACACTGTTGCAGTTATTCGCCAGTGGGAAAAAGTTGTCTCCAAAGTGCAGAAGAAAATTGATGATATTTAACCAGCATGAAACTGTAGTCATAAGGCAGAGAAGAGTATGCAAGCAATACATGTCCGGATTATTGGCTTAGTTATATTGTTGTCGGGAATCTGTTTCACGTATCGTGCTGTCTCAGGCGAAAACAGCCAGAGGTTACTCGACAGACTGGGCAAATTCGGTATGGAGAAACCTTACGGCGATGTCGAGGCATACAAGCGTGCTGAGGCTGAACTTCGAGCATTCAAAACGAATTTGGCGGGGAAGCTTGAAAAGGAGCCTGCACTGGCTGAGAACCTGCTTAATGAATACAAAAGACTTCTAATCAAGCAGTCGGAGCAGAAGGCCTGCACTGGCGAGACGCGTTTGCTCTTGAAGCACTTGGAAGAAGTATTCCTGAAGACTTTACCTGGTTCAGCATTGAACACGCTTGAGAATATAATCCTGGATGAAAGCAAAGGTCTTATGACTCGTTCAATGACGCTTGCGAGACTCCGCCGTAAGTGGTGGTTGGACTGGAATTCAGAAAAGAAAAGGACATTCTTGCTTTCTGTGACTAGAGAAAGCCCTGACCTGAAAACGGTCGCCGTGGACATGATAGCAGAGATGCCCGGATATAATGACGGGCTCAGCGATGACGACAAAAAAGCCTTGCGTAATGCCGGTCTCGATCTGGTGCCGTTATCAGACCCGGATAATGAAAGTACGACTCGTCTGTATTTTGATGGCATTATCACGCGCGGTGAATACGTCAAGTGGCTGAAGAAATCGGCCGCAAACCCACATGCGAGCACCTTCGCTCGGATTCGGTGCCTTGAAAAGGCAGAGGGACTAGGTGAACTTACTCGCAAAGAGTCGCAGTTACTCCGGGATCAGTTGGTCAAGGAAATACAAACACTGGCTGAGAAACTGAAGAAGGTGGTTGAGGCTTCCGGAGTACCGGCACGAATCAAAAAGCATAACCTGAATCGGTTGAAGCAGTTAAATATCCTTCCACAGCAGGACATAGAAAGGCTGGAGAGCATCGTGCGGAAAGCAAGTGGAAACAGTTCTACAGAACACTCGGGCAGTACACAGTTGCCGTTGACCGTAGAGTAATACGGTCTAACCCGACTTTCGCTATTCACCCCCGATTCTGACTCTTTTCGGGGATAGCATCGCCGAGTTTTCGAGCATTCTGCGTGTTTGGGTTGTGCAGACGGCTTGTGGTGAAGACCTACCCCCTTGCGCGAGATCTGTGAATGGCCGATCCTGTAGGCATCATGTTTCTACGCGTGACAAACCGGCGCAAGGACGGGAAGGATCATCGCTACTACAGCGTAGTGGAGAACCGCCGGGTTCGCGGCGGGAAACATGTACAGAAGACACTGCTTTATCTGGGGGAGATCAACGACACGCAGAAGGCGGCTTGGACCAGGACGATCGACACGATCGATGAGCGCGGTCACCGTCAGGTCCCTGATGGCGCTGATGGCGCCTTGCCCAACATCCGGCTCGACACATACGCAGGTAATCCGCGCCTCCGGCACGTCTTCCCTGCGACGGTCAGCCGAAGCGTGTGTGCCGGGCATGGCACGTAGCTTGCGGAGTGAAAGTCTCCGCGCCAGGTATAGGAGAAGCCGAAGGGAAGCTGAAGGGCAACTGCGTCACCGTGAGGTGGGGTGGAGAGGAAGCCCAATAAATCCGGCGTCTACTCTTGGACCGTACGACCAACAACGAAACTCTACCGGCCTTGGCCGGGTAACGGAAGCGCCTTGGTACGTGATCCGTATGCCAGGTGTTGTGGGAGGGGTAGCCCGCGAGGGCCCTCCCTATCCCGATTCTGGCCTTGAGAAAGAATTGACACATCGGCATCGATCCCGGTATTGTAATACCAAACATAATCGATGGAGGATTTGTAATGCAAGCAATAACAGTTTCACCAAAGTTTCAAGTCGTTATTCCTCGCCCTATCCGGGATCATTTGCATCTTCAGCCAGGGCAGAAGATGCAGGTTGTTGAATATTCTGGGCGAATCGAGCTGATCCCTGAACGCGACATCTCGGAACTAAGAGGTTTCGTCAAGGGGATCAACACGAATTTCAAAAGGGAAAAGGATAGAGTATGAATATAGTAGATTCGTCCGGCTGGCTGGAATACTTTGCCGACGGCAAGAATGCTTCGCGTTTTACTACACCTCTCAGAGATATAGAAACACTGATCGTTCCTGCTGTTTCAATATACGAAGTGTTCAAACTTCTTCTTCGTGAATCAGGAGAAGAGGCTGCCTTACAGGCAGCCTCTGTGATGCAGAGAGGCAAAGTTGTTGATCTTAATCCACAACTTGCCATGTCGGCAGCTTCACTGAGTCTGGAGCATTCCCTTCCAATGGCAGACAGCATTATTCTTGCTTCCGCACATGCAAACGAAGCAACAATTTGGACACAAGATTCCCACTTCAAAGGACTGAAGAACGTAAAATATTTTCAAAGAGATAAAAGCCAACAAATGAATTGATACATATTTTTCAAATCGCGCGCGATTTGAAACAATGGTCATTCAGCGCGTCAGGTTGAGCTCACAAAACTTACCGGCATTCCTCAGTCCACAATATCAGGGATAGAGAACGACAGAATCCGCCTCGGTGTCGAAAGGGCAAAAGTCTTTGCAAGATCACTCAAGTGCCACCCTGCCGTTCTTGTATTCCCTGGATGGGAACTGAAAGATCAGGAATGAGCCAGGGACACACCTATAGTTGTTTTTACGGGGTAGTTGTAAGGATGTCCTTACAAAGGAACAATGGGACACGTGTTTTGTCAGTGTAATGCGTCTTGATGGTCAATTGTGCGGAAACTTTTTGTCTGTCCCTAATGGCGCTAATGGCGTCCTAATGGCGTCGGACAGGCAGGGCACCCGAACGGTGAACCGGCAATAAGGACTGGAGGCAGGAGAGTATGAATTCCAGGGAAAGAGTTACTGCGGCAATTGCACGAAAGCCCGTTGACCGTGTTCCCCTCGGTTTCTATGCCGTGGACCACGACACCATCGAGCACGTGATCGGCCGGCCGACGATGATCCGCAACAAAGTGGAGACGCAGATTGCGATCTGGGAGGGCCGTCGAGAGGAGTTGGCCGAAAGCTATAAGAAGGACAGTGTCGAGTTCTACCGCAAGATCGATTGCGCGGATCTCATACTGTTCAAGGAGGCACCGCTACTGCCGCCTGCCGATTACGAACCGGATCCGCCGAAGAAGATAGGGGAGGATCTATGGGAAGACCGTCACGGCCGCGTGTGGCAGGCCGACCGCCATGCCAACGACATCATGTGCGTCAACAAGTCCGCCTCCGATTCCAGGACGTACTCGGTCGAAGACTTTCCGGTCCCCGATCAGGTTCGGCCGCCGTCGCCGTCGATTTTCGAAGCCTTCGACCACCTTCTCGGTGAATTGGGCCGGGAACGCTACATTTCCGGGCCCATGCACGCGGCACCGATGCCGATGCTCGGATCGTTCGAGGATGCGATGGTCATGTATGCCGCACAGCCGGAGGTGATCCACGCCGCCAACCGGCGCAAGGCGTCGGTCCAGCGCCGGCTCGACGAGTACTACTGCCGCCCGGGCATGGCAGGTGCGCACGTCGGTCAGGACATGGCGGGCACGAACGGCCCTTTCATTTCTCCGGCCATGTGGCGCGAGATGTGTTTTCCCTACCTGAAACAGCGAATACGGGACATCAAGCAACACACCGACCAGGTCAACTTCCACGGCTGCGGCAGGACAATCGAGCTTATGGATATGATTGCCGAGGCGGGCGTGGACTGCTATCAGTCCCTTCAGACCACGGCCGGCATGGAAGTCGGCCTGCTGAAGGAGCGGTTCGGGGACCGCATGGCCTTCTGGGGCGGGGTCGCCATGGAGGCGCTTATCATGGGCACCCCCGAAGATGTGCGCAGGGAGGTGCGAACCGCAATGGAGCGCGGCGCTCCCGGAGGCGGGTTCATCCTCGGCCCCAGCCATTCTGTGGCAAAGAACACGAAGTACGAGAATTTCATGGCCATGCTGGATGAGTTTGTAAAACTCCGGGACAGATACTGAGAAGCCCGGACAACGCCGTCCCGGCGCTGAAAACGCGACCGGGCCGGGAGGAAGCGGGAACCGGCGGCATAATGATACTGAGACGCAAAGCCAAAGAAACGCTGACTGCCGTTGAGATGTGCAACGGCGACACTCTTGAGTTCGAGCTGGCGGACGGAAATATCGTGCCCATTGAGGTCATGGGCACGGAGGCCGGCATCGTCCATACGACGTTGAAGCAGTCGGGCAGGGAAGAGCCCGGGGCAAGAACGGTCTACAGGTTCCGGGCGGAGTGCAGGGTCGACGGCAGGGACGTGAGACTGGACCGCGAAGTCGGAACGCAGGCGTCCTTCTACGAGCCGTGGTCGGACGGGAAAGTGCAAATCTGGCTTGACGCCGTTGACGCAATATTCGATTTCATGCGCGAAACACACAGCCCTTGCCGTCTCCAGGAAAACTGCTCGCACCATCTCCCGCCCCGCCGTCACGCGAGACTGGCGGTGCAGGACGCGTCCGGCCGAATCTGTCCGGGGCGTGTACACCCCTGGTGCCCTCTGCCGGAGGGCGGCCTGAGGATTGAAGACTGTTACCGCGGGGAAGACTGCTGGCTGGGGGCCTACGACGGAGCTTCGGCGCACGGCGGGCTGGACATCAATCATCCCGCGGGCACTCCCCTGTACGCGCCGATTGATCTGGACGACCACTTTCTCTACAACTCGACGGAGACGGGGTACAACAACAACCGCTGGCGCGGCGTAAGGCACTGGGACGACGGGTCCCTGTGGATCCTGGCGAGCTGTCACATGACCCGCCTGACGGTCCCGGAGCACGCGCGGCTGAAAGGCGGCACACAGTACGCGGAAGGGGCCGGCGTCTGGACGGGAGCCGCCGAACACAGCCATTTCGGCTTTGCCGTAGTGGACGGGGGCGAGTTGATCCGGCTGGACCCCTGGATCCTGTTCCGGCAGATGTATCGGGACAAGGCATCCGCCAACGCGGCCGGGGGCGCCGCTTGAACCTTTGCTGTTCTTCAAGCCGACGAAACATGACGGGCCCGGAAATCAACCCGGACGGGTGTTCTTGAAAGCGGAATCGCAATTTCGTAAAGTAGTTACACCAGCAGAAGAATTATTCCTTATTTGAGGGTTCGGTTCCATGGGCAATCCGTATGAAGGGGATGTGTTTGTCGGGAGGTACAACGGGGCGATAGCGGAAAGCTATCGCGATCCGGGGTTCCTGGACCGCCTGAAGAATATAGGCCGGATAGTGAACTCCGAACAGGCACAGGAGATTTCCTTCGGCCGGAACAGGAACGTCAGGGTCACCATGCCGTCGCGGGACGGCGAATTCGATCTGGCCGTAAAATGTTTCGGCAGACGTTCATTCATTGCCGACCGGATTGACTGGAAGAAGGGGTCAAGAGCGAGGCGGACATGGACGGCTTCCTCGCTGTTATCCCAAAAGGGCATCCCGACGCCCGAACCGGCGGGTTTCCTGGAGTTCTGGCGGGGCAGGAGACTCATTGAGGGTTATTACCTCTCCAGGTACGTGCCGGGCCTCACGAACCTGCGGGATGAACTGATCCGGCTTTTCGCGGAAGACCCGGAGTGTTCGAGATTCATGTCGCTCCTTGAATGCGTGGCGAAGGCGGTGCGGGACATGCACGACTCGGGCTTTTTCCACGGCGACCTCGGCAACCAGAACATACTGCTGGCGCGCACCGGAGAAGGGGAATGGGGAGACGTGCGGTTCGTGGACCTGAACCGGTTTTCCGGCAAGGACTCCGGGCTGTCGCTGAAGCAGAGGGCGAGGGACATATCGAGAATATACCTGCCGTCGGATTTCCTGCGGGTTTTCAAGGAAATGTATTTTGACATACCGGTACCGCGGGAATTCGAGAGGTGGGAACGCCATTACAGGGGGCTTTACAGGCTTCATTCCTCGACGCGGACGCTCAGGCACCCGATAAGGGAGCTTTCCCTGCGCTCCGGGAAAGGCGGCAATGCCGTGTACCCGCATGAAAAGGACATGTGGGTCTGGGACGCGCGTTCGGTTCAGCCGGTAAACGTGCTGGGCCCACGGGAAAGGCGCCGGCATTACCCCGTTTTGCGCAATGCCGGCCTCCTCCGCGCAGCCGCGGGCAGTCTGAAACCCGTCTGGCGGCGCTACAGGGAACTGCTGGCGGGGGCGTACGGTTCGCCGGTAAATCTTTCCGGGCGGATCGGCGTGGCAATTACCGGCTCCGGGGAAACCTTCCGGCGCGAAATGGAACTGGTGGAACGCCTCGGGAAGATACCGGTGCTTATCAGGTTCTACTGCCACGAGTGCAAGGACAACTGGAGGCAGTCTGTCGGCGCGGTGAAGGAACTGAAGGAGAAAGGCCACCCGGTTTCGGTTGCCCTGGTACAGGACCGGATTTCAGTTACTCACCCGGAGTGGTGGCACACGTTCGTAACATGGGTGCTGGACTCGGTTTCGGAACACGCGGAGGCGGTGGAAGTCTGCCACGCGATTAACCGCGTCAAGTGGGGCATCTGGGACCTGAGGGAATACCGGAAACTGCTGGAAATCGTGGCGGCTGTCCATGAAGAGTATCCCGGCCTGAGGCTTATGGGGCCGGCTGTTATAGACTTCGAGTATCCGTTTGTCGCGGCCGCGCTGAAACACATGCCCGCGAACATGCGTTTTGACGCGCTTTCGCACCATCTTTACGTGGACCGCCGCGGAGCCCCGGAAAACCGGCAGGGGCTGTTCAGTTCGCTGGAGAAATTCGCGCTTGCGCGCGCAATAGCCTTGTGGAGCGACAGAACCACGGAACGCCTGATAGTTTCCGAGGTGAACTGGCCGCTGAAGGGAACGGGCGTGTATTCGCCGGTAGGAGCGCCGTATGAATCGCCCGGGCTCAGGATGAACGACCCGAGCGTCAGTGAGGACCGGTACGCGGACTACATGATGCGCTACCTGCTGATCGCGATCTGTTCGGGCCTGGTGGACAGGGTGTTCTGGTGGCGGCTTGCCGCAAAGGGCTTCGGCCTGGTGGACGACAGCGATCCCTGCAGGTGGCGCGAGAGACCGGCCTACGGGATGCTGAAGTTTTTCCTCAACCTTCTGGGCGAATCGCAATTCCTTCGGCGTCAGGATATCGGAAATGCTGCCTTGTTCTTTTTCCGGCTGAAGGACGGCGAAAAGGTATGCGTTGCGTACACTCCGGCGCAGTCCGTGGAAGCGGACATTCCGTTTGATTATTCGAGCGTTTGCGACGCTTTCGGGAGGGAAATGAACGATGTCGGGGCGGGGCTCAGAACGCCGGTGGTGTCCGGCAGGCCGATTTATTTCCGGGGGGTTGAAAGCGGTTTTTGACAACCGCCGGGGTTATTGCATAATGCCTGGCAGGCGGGGGATAGGCGCATGAACGGAAGAACTGAAGCAATCGCGGGAAGCGGCAGTAGTTCGCTGGAGGAATGGTGCTACAGGACGCTGGCGTTGTCGGTATGGGCGATAGCGTTTTCCATAGCGCTGGGCGAGGTCCTTCTGGCGTTGACCTTTGTGTTGTTCGTTGCGGCGCTTGTCAAAGAACACCGTCCGCCGGCGTTTTCGGTGTCGTCCCTGCTGGCGGTTCTTTTCGTGATTGTTGCCGTGGTGACGGCGTTGCGGGGGACCGCTCCGGAGAGAAGCGCTGACGCCCTTACCGGTCTTATATGGCTGGCATCCATATTTGTGACGGCCACGATGGTCAACACACACAGGCGGCTGACCATTCTGCTAAAGGCATTTTCAGTTGGATGCGGGGTGCTGGCGCTTGAAATCTGCGTGCTTCGGCCGATAAACGCGTTCCTGGCAGTCCGGGCCGGAGAAAGCGCAGGCCGCGGCCTCCTGGACGAAATAATCAACCGCGGTTCCATGACCGACGGCCAGATGCTTGTGGCCGGCATAATCGCGGTGCTGGGGGTGATATACACGGCAAGGACGGAGCGGAAAAGGTACGGGGGGTGGATTGTACTTCTGGCCATACTGGCGGCCGGCATGATAGTGAATTTCAAGAGGGGCTCGTGGATCTGCGCGTGCGTGGCCGCGGCGGGATTCATGGCGGCGAAGGGCAACTGGAAGTACCTGTTTGTGGGCGCCCTGATCGCGGCGGCCGCGGCGTTACTGCCGCCGGTGCGCTACAGGCTGAGCAGTATATCGAGCGACAGCAGGGGCAGGATCGTTATGTGGACGAAAGCGGCCCCGGGGCTGATGAGGGAACATCCCTGGGGCGTGGGATACGGCGCTTTGAACAACGAAATGATGCGCAGGCACGCCCCGAACGTGGAACCCGACCGCAATCATCTTCATTCGAATATCTTCCAGATTCTTGTTGAGACCGGATGGCCGGGCCTGGGCGTCTGGAGTTTATGGATGGCTGTAGTTCTTATTGAATCACTGCGCTTTTGCCGCAAAGGAGATTCAATAGAAGAGTCCATCCATCCGACCCTTGACCCAGTATTGACCGTGCTGACTCCCGAAGAAAGATTTTCGGCGGGCAGTAATAACGCCCTTGTCCTGCTGTTCGTGCTCCTGGGCCTGCTGATGAACGGCCTGATAGAATACAACTTCGGCGATACGGAAATCATGGTCGTTTACTCGTTCGTAATGGGCTGTGTTATCGCGGGGAACAGGCGGTAGCGCAGAAACAGCGGCCAGGGAGTTCAGGACGCTTTCCGGTAGGAGCATCGCCCGATCGGGCCGTGTCCTTCGGTAACGGCTATTTCAAATTCGGAACGTTCCTCGTCACCCGGCAGGAACTCGGGCAGTGAGGCAAAACGGCCGTCGTCTTCGAACATCCGTTTTATATCTTTGAAGTAGTCCATGTGGTCCGTCGCCACGTGGACGGACCCGTTCTCCTCGAGCGCCTCGTGCAGGGATTTTACGAATGAGGGTGAAAAGAGCCGGCGGCCGTGATGCCTTCGCTTGGGCCATGGGTCGGGGAAGAATATGTAGAAAACTCTTACGGAGGAGGGCGGGAGAAGCCACGCGACGGCGTAGCGCGTGTCTATACGCAGTAAGCGGACGTTGGAGAGGGAACTGCGCACGATTTTGCTTCCGGTCTTTCTTACGCGCCGGAGAAGGCGGTCCACGCCGAGGAAGTTGACTTCGGGAAAGGCGGAGGCCCTGGCGTGGAGGAAGCGGCCCTTGCCGCAGCCGAGGTCGGCTTCGAGGGGGGCGGTTCTGCCGAATTCCTTTTCGAGGTCGAGGAGGCGGGTCCAGCTTGAGGGTATGATCAGCGGAGCGAGTCTTTTGTCGCGGGTGTTGTTGTGCGGGGCCATGTGTTTTCTCCGGAGACAGCGGGGGTTATATAACAGGATGATGTGCATGGCGGTCAAGCCTGTGTGGGCCTGAGGTCCTGCCCCGGACCGTGGGAGGGGTTCGGGTTGTCTGGGGCTCCGTGTGTGCCCTGTAGCCCCGCGTCACGCATTTCGTTCGCAAATCGAACCGCGATCTCACCGCTTCTGCTTCGTTTCCGCGGGCTGAGCGTATACGAATAGATGATAAGTTATTAGAGTTGGTCCCAAGATTGTCTCTTAATAAAGCCTTCAAAGTGGCTGATGAAGTTCTTAC
>JAWODU010000006.1:0-3591 GCA_046483125.1 Kiritimatiellia bacterium | reverse complement strand
TTTGGCGGTTAAGTGTAACCGTCCGCCGCGGCCGCGGCGGAAAGGGTGGCGACTAAGCGGGTCGATTAAGAGTGGGAGATTAAGATTAAGATAAAGATTGGGATTAAGATGGGAGATACAAGTGCGGGTGAGACACCCGCTACTACAACTGGACCTTCGCCGATCGGGGGATCGGCTCCTACGAAGGGATGTGTAGGAGGCGAACCACTGTTCGCCGAAGGTCGGAACGGAGGACGGAGGACGGACGACTGAAGAAAGAACAGGGCACGCAGTCTCTTCACTTGTAACTTGTAACCCTGTAACCCTGAACCTTGAACACTGAACAATTCAACCGTGTAGCAGTCCTGAAAGGCGGCCCGTCGGCCGAGCGCGAGATTTCTCTGCGCTCCGGCTCCGCGGCGGCGCGCGGACTCAGAGAAGCGGGTTATGACGTGGTTGAGGTAGACGTTACGGGCCGTGCCGTCGATCTGCCGGACAAAATCGAAGCGGCGTTCATTGCACTGCACGGTGAATTCGGAGAGGACGGCCAGGTCCAGACTCTTCTCAGGCGCAGGGGTATTCCCTATACCGGGTCCGGCCCCGAGGCCAGCGCGGCCGCCTTCGACAAGAAACTGACCAAGAAAAGCTTTGCCGCTGGTGAAGTTCCGACTCCGGAATACGAGATAGTGCGCCCGGGGCAGAGGATATCCCTTTCTCCGCCCGTGGTAATAAAACCGGCCTGCCAGGGCTCCACCATAGGCGTGCATAGAGTTTTCAAGGCGGAGGAGGCCGGGCCCGCGCTTGAAAACGCGCTGTCCTACGGCGGGGAAGCGCTAGTTGAAGAGTATATTCCGGGCCGGGAACTCACTGTAGGCGTTGTGGGAAAAACGCCGCTTCCGGTGGTGGAGATTATCGCGCCGGAAGGCTGGTACGACTACGAAGCCAAATACACAAAAGGCAGAACAAGATACGTTGTGCCGGCGGAATTGAGCGAAGAAATCTCATCCGCCTGCCGCGAGGCGGGCTTGAGGGCGTTTGAAATACTTGGATGCCGCGGCTTCGCCCGGACGGATATAAGACTTTGCGAGGACGGCAGACCGTATGTACTGGAGGTCAACAGCATTCCCGGTTTTACGGAGACAAGTCTTTTGCCCAAAGCGGCCGCGCAAGCGGGCTTGAGTTTTCCCGAGTTGTGCGACAGAATAATGAGACAGGCGGAGGTTTAGGGAAAAGCTGAAAGCTGAAATGGGGAGGGAGAAACCGCTAATCACGCTAATCTGCGCGAATGAAGAGGGGAGAAACCGCGAATCACGCGCGTGTCCGCCGCGGCGGACGGAGCGGACGGGTCAACAGGATTGGCGGTTTGGTTCTTTTTCCGCGCGCGGAAGTACGGAGGCAGGGCAATGTTATTTGACGATTTTGAAGTAACGGGACGGAAATTTCTCAGCAATAGAAATCGCCGCCGGAAACAGCCGGTTTTGCGTGTAACGACGCGCAAGTCGCGGTCGAAGCGAATGGATATCAAGCATCTCCGGACGGGTGCCCTCATCACAGCCGGTTTAATCGTTGCCGGAGCCGGCTTATGGTACGGTTTCGAGTTTGCCTGGCGGGGGTTTTTCTCCGAGAACCCGGGATTCGGAATCAAACACGTGGAAATCAACGGGGGCGGGCAGATTGTAAAAGACTATATAACAGGAAAGCAGAAAATCATAGAAGGCCGGAACCTGTTTTCCGTCGATATTTCCGAAGTGCGGGAAACCTTTCTCGACAGGGCCCCGAACTACAGAACCATGGAGATTACGCGGGTACTGCCGGATAAGCTTAAGGTGGAAGTAATTGAAAGAATACCCGTGGCCCGGATCGGCTGGCAGGGATATCTGGCGGTGGACGATGAAGGCGCCGTTTTCTCGCCGCTTGAAAAGTCCGCTTCGCTTCCGCTTATAGCGGGATACGAAAGCGAAGATCTCCAGCCCGGAGGCAGAGTCAACGGTATGGCCAGGGCCGCCATTGAAGCCATAGAGGTCTGCCGAACTTCCGATGTCGACCTTCCGGTCAGCGCCGTGGACGTCCGGGGTGAGCATAACATAATTGTGATACTCGCCAACGGTAAGCGGGGAATACTGAGGTGGAAGGGGATGGGGGAAATGGGTCCCGCCTCGGAGGAGCGGCTTAGAACGAAGCTCCTCCAGTGGAAACGCACACTCGAAAAACCCGAAGGCAGAGGGTGTTCCACTTTCGATCTTACTTTTTCGAACCGTATCATAGCCCGCCGAGGTTGAAGGATTAGAGGTATGGCATCGGCACCTGTTGTTGCTCTCGAGATCGGTACATCCAAGACTATCGCGCTTGTGGGTGAGATGCGTGAAGGCGGCGGCATCCTCATAACCGGCATGGGCGTACACCCTTCAATCGGCGTGCGCAAGGCCGAAGTGGCAGATATGGAAAACGCCATGATCTGCGTGCGCGCCGTGCTTGAAGCCGCCGAAGAAAGCGGAAGAGTTTCAATACGTGAAGTCCATCTGGCTTTGTCCGGCTGTGCAATGCAGAGCACCGTAAACCGGGGCGCCATGCCGATGACTCACCGCGGAGGCGAGGTCACCGGCGATGACGTGGAACAGGTCATGGAAATAGCCCGGGCTCTTAACCTGCCGCCCGATCGAGAGGTTCTTCATACTATATGCCGGCATTTCTCGGTTGACGACCATGAACATGTTCTCCGTCCCGAAGGCATGGAAGGGGCGCGGATTGCCGTTGACATGCTGATCCTGCACCTGGTGCGCAGCCGCCTCCGAAATGCGGTAAAGGTCGTGGAAAGCGCTTCGGTGGAAGTAAATGACATTGCTTTCGGAGGTTTATGTTCAGCCCTTGCGGTACTGACGCCGGAACAGAGAAAAAGCGGGGTGATAGTGATAGACCTCGGCGGGGGAACAACGGATTACGTTGCCTACGCCGGAAACGTTGTGGCCGCGGCGGGGGCGCCGGCGGTTGGCGGAGATCATGTTTCCAACGATATTGCTCTCGGTTTCAATATCCCCCTTTCGCAGGCCGAGAAACTCAAGCATGAGTCGGCTTCGGCGGTGGTTGGAGAAAAAGACCGTTCTCAGAAAATAGCCGTGCCTCCCGACGTGGGATTCAGCGGCCGTTCCATTGATCTGGCGTCGCTGAATACGGTTGTGAACGCCAGGATGGATGAAATTTTCGGAATGATAAGAAAACGGCTCGATGAACATGACGTAATGCACCGGGCGGGTGCCGGGGTAGTGCTTACCGGCGGCGGTGCGCATATGCGCGGAGTCACGGAACTCGCGGAAGAGGTATTCGGCCTGCCGTGTTCAGTGGGCGTGCCCAAAAACGTGAGCGGCCTCGCGACGG
Organism: Kiritimatiellia bacterium; assembly: GCA_046483125.1. GTDB lineage: Bacteria > Verrucomicrobiota > Kiritimatiellia > UBA8416 > JAWODU01 > JAWODU01. The sequence continues at coordinate 240 of JAWODU010000006.1, read as the reverse complement.
CTACCCAAGGGCCCGAGTATGCGGCCGCGGTGGGAATGGTGAAATACGGCTTTCAGCACTCTTCGGGAGCGACCCCGAGCGCGGGATTGGGTAAATGGTTTGCCGGGCTGTTCGGGAGGTGAAGGTCTGGACATCGCGTCCGTGGCAGGAACGCCCATCGCGAGTTCCTTGCTCCTGCTTTCCATCTGGGCTCGCGTGACGGACGCGGGATTGGCGGGTCTCGACTACGCCCTTCAAGCC
>JAWODU010000090.1:0-33031 GCA_046483125.1 Kiritimatiellia bacterium | reverse complement strand
CCCACAACACGCATATTTGCCCGGCTTTGGAGCCCCAGCAGATTTTCCTGTGGGACAGCCACGTCGCAAAAGACCGGCACAGAAGAAACGCTATGAGAAAATCATGCAAAGTAAGAAGTCAAACTGAACGAAGAACGTTAGGAAACTGCAGCCATTTTCACCAGATTCGGGCCGCTATGGGATGACACTGTAATGGGAAGGAATAATATTCAGCTCTCAGGCAGCGGCAGAGAGAAAGGTTGCTGATATGCGGGTTCGGATGGTGATAACGGCGTTAATGTTAATAACGTGCGGTTCAGCCGCGGGTGCGGAGGAAGACGGCGCCCTTACATGGAATGACTGCGTGAGGGAGGCAATCGGGAACCACCCCGACCTGGTATCCACGCGCGCGGAAACGGAACAGGCGGAGGCGGCTGAAGATTCGGCCAGGGCGGCGCTCCTGCCGCAGGTTGACGCCGGGGCCTCCGCCCGCAAGTCCGGAGCTGAGGGGAGCAATTCGGAATCTTATTCCTACGATGTTTCAGCGGGCCAGCTGATCTACGACGGCGGCAAGACCGCGAATTCGGTACGGGAAGCAAAAGAAGGAGAACGATCGGCGAGGCTGAAAGAAAAGGTTGTGTCTTCGGAAGTTCGCTTGAGACTGCGCAACGCTTTTGTTGACCTGCTGAACGCGAAGGAACTGGTAAAGATAACCGGGCAGATCGCGCGAAGACGTGCCCGGAACCTGAAGCTGGTTGAACTACGGTACGAAGCCGGCAAGGAACACAAGGGTTCCCTCCTGACCGCCGAGGCGCAGGCGGCGGAGGCGGAAAAAGAAAAGCGGCAGGCCGCGCGCAAACACGATCTGACTCAAGTCACCCTGGCGAAGGAACTGGGGCGCGCCGAGCCGACGGGCCTTGTGGTCAAGGGCCAGCTCAAAGCCCGCGACGAGGAAGCGGAGAAACCGGATTTCCGGAAACTGGCTGAAGAGAATCCGATTATAGCCCGGATAGCTTCAGCCAGGGCCGTTGCCGAGTACAGGCTCAGGTCGGCAAAGGCCGATTACGCTCCAACCGTGCGCCTGAGCGCGGGAGCGGGAAGATCGAGCGACGAATGGCCGCCGGATTCGGATTCATGGAACGTGGGCTTGTCCCTTTCGCTTCCGCTTTTCGAAGGCGGAAGCCGTTCGGCCGAACTGCGGAGACGCAGGGCCGGAGTTACTGCCGCCGAAGCCGCGGAGAAAGGCACCATGCTGAGCGTTGTGGAAACGCTGGCGGAAACATGGGCGGCGTACAGGGACGCGATCGATTCTACTTCAGTCAGGAAGAAATTTCTGGAGGCCGCGCGCGAGCGCGCAAGGATCGCGGAAGCGCAGTATTCTTCGGGTCTTATTTCATTCAACAACTGGATAATTATTGAAGACAACCTGGTGAACGTGGAAAAAGCCTGGCTTCAGACCCAGGCCGCCGCCATGAAAGCGCACGCCCGCTGGGTTTACGCTAAAGGAGGAACGCTGGAAGATGAAAACAAAGACTAAGGCCGTTATCACGACGATTGTTGTTATCGGGGCCGCGGCCGTTATTGCAGTCGTTCTGAAGCCTGATAAGTCCCCCAAGAACCTGGAAATAACAGGCAAAGTCAAGGCCGAACGGAAGACGTTGTCCAGCTACATTTCCACAACCGGCACGGTGAACCCGCAGAACCGGCTCGAAGTTAAGCCGCCGATAGCGGGGCGTATTGAAGAAATACTCGTGAAGGAAGGCGATTCGGTCGAACGCGGCCAGACGCTCGCGTGGATGAGTTCGGCGGAAAGAGCGGCCCTTCTGGACGCGGCCAGGGCGCGCGGTGAAGACAGCCTTAAGGAATGGCAGGACGTTTACAAACCGGCCCCCTTGATCGCTCCGATCGGCGGCGAAGTCATAGTAAGGGCCGTGGAATCCGGACAGACCGTCAGCGCCCAGGAAACGGTTATAGTCCTGGCCGACAGGCTTATCGTACAGGCCCAGGTTGACGAAACGGATATCGGCAGGATTTCCGTCGGCCAGTCCGCCAGAATCACACTGGATGCCTATCCTGAGAGGCCGGTTGAAGCAATTGTGGACCATATCGCTTATGAGTCCAAGCTCGTTAACAACGTGATCATATACAAAGTGGATTTACTTCCGGAAAAGGTCCCGCCTTTCTTCAGGTCCGGAATGAGCGCCACGGTTGACATAGTTGAAACAAGAAAAGAAAACGTGACAGCTCTTCCGCACAGCGTGGTTCATTACGCGCCGGAAGGAAATTATGTGTACGTCGAAAAGGACGCTGGCGTTGAGGCGAGGAGGGTGGAGCTTGGTATTTCCGGCGACCGTTACGTGGAAATATCCTCCGGTATCGACGCGGGCGAAACCGTCCTGAAGACGGCTTTTTCCTACGGCAGAGGAGAAGAATCCTCGAGGGAAAACCCGTTTCTTCCGTCGTTCAGAAAGAAAAAGGATAAGAAAGACAAATCGGACAAGAAGCCGAAAAGAAGCAGATAATGATCCGGCTGGAGAACATTTCCAAGACGTACATGCTGGGCAAAAGCGAGGTGCAAGCCCTGCGCAATATATCCCTTCGGATCGAGCAGGGGGAATTCGTGGCCGTGATGGGTCCTTCGGGTTCCGGTAAGTCGACACTCATGCACGTTGTCGGTTTGCTCGACCGTCCCGATTCGGGTTCGTATCGCCTGTGGGACAGGGAAGTAACGGACCTGTCCGGCGACATGCTCGCGACTGCCAGGAACAAACTGGCGGGCTTCGTATTCCAGCAGTTTCACCTGCTTCCGAGGGCCACGGCACTTGAAAACGCGGAGTTGCCGCTCGTTTACGCCGGCAGGCGGGGCGGACGCGACATAGCCGGCAGATACATAGAGGAAGTGGGCCTTGGCGGGCGTTTCGACCACCGGCCCAACGAACTTTCAGGAGGTGAACAGCAGAGGGTTGCGATAGCGCGGGCCCTGGTGAACGACCCGGCTCTTGTCCTTGCCGATGAGCCGACCGGCAACCTGGATACGGAAAGCGGAAACGAAATAATCGACCTCCTGAAACAGCTCAACGAAAAAGGCAAAACCATAATTGCCGTTACCCATGAGCCTGAAATAGCCCGACGGTTCGATAGAATTATTCACATGCGTGACGGCAGAATCGTTTCAGACGAAAAGACTCGACAGGGGCCGAAAGTTCGAGCGCATTCCGAGCCCGAAGCCGCGCCGGCGTTCACCAGCCATGCGTCCGCTCTCGGGAGGGCCCAGCTCATGGATCATTTCCGGCAGGCTCTTACCGGCATGGGAGCGCACAAGCTCCGGTCGTTCCTTTCCATGCTTGGAATACTCATAGGAGTTGGAGCAGTTATAACAATGTTGGCCCTGGGACGGGGGGCGGAAAAATCCATTACCGAAAGACTGGCCACGCTTGGCTCAAACGTACTGAGTATCCACCCGGGAGCGTCGAGACGGCACGGAGTTTCCTACGCCCCGGGCGAGATCACGCGCTTTACCGTAGAAGACGTTGCCGCTATACGCCGTTTACCGGAAGTCAGCCGTGCTTCCGGCAGGGTGAACGGCCGGGGACAGGTCGTGTACGGCAACAGGAACTGGAACTGTTATATTCAGGGCGTTGAATCCGACTACGCCGAAATGCGCTCCTACGTTCCGGAAATCGGCAGGTTTTTCACCGATGCCGAAGTCAAAAAACGGGAAAAGGTTGCGGTGCTCGGTACGACCGTCGTGGAAGAGCTATTCGGCAACGCCAATCCGGTAGGCGCTTCCGTCCGGATCAACCGGGTCAAGTTCCGTGTTATCGGGATACTGCCGCACAAGGGCATGAGCCACTGGCGGGACATGGACGACGTTGTTTTCGTGCCTCTCACAACGGCGATGTATCGCCTCTTCGGAAGAGATTACGTTGGTTCAATTGACGTGGAGGTGCGGTCTTCCGGCCTCATGGAAAGAGCGCAGGAATCAATCAGCTCTCTCATAAAGCAACGCCGCAAAGTCGATGCGGACAAGGAGACTTTCCGTATAAGGAACAGGGAGGAGATAAGGGAAATGCTGACCGGGACGACGAAGACCATGGCGTGGCTGTTGGGCTCAATAGCCGGAATATCCCTGCTCGTGGGTGGAATCGGTATAATGAACATAATGCTGGTTTCCGTAACCGAAAGGACCCGGGAAATCGGCCTGAGGAAGGCCATTGGCGCGCGCAACAGGGATATCACAGCCCAGTTCCTCATGGAATCGGTCGTTATGACATTCATCGGGGGAGTGGCGGGCGTACTTTTCGGAATAGGAGCGGCACAGCTTCTTGCAGTCCTGGCAAACTGGACTGTCAGCCATTCCCCGGCCGCGATTCTGCTGGCCAGCGGTTTTTCGGCCTGTGTGGGACTGGTGTTCGGCCTCTGGCCGGCCCATCACGCTTCGCGCCTCAACCCGATAGACGCACTGCGGTACGAGTAGGAATCATTGTTTCAGATCGCTTCGCTGTTTCCAGAAGGCTTTGCCCGTGGGATGGGATTCGTCGTCCCACTCTTCGGCCAATGCCAAGGTCTCACGCCGCATCCGTTTCAGAATCTCCCCGGACTCGCCTGCGTCTGCGAGATTGCGCTTTTCGGACGGATCGTTCTCCAGATCAAACAACTGTGTTTCGCCGCACGCGTACTCGATAAGCTTGCGGCTTCCGTCCGTCACACCTCGAATACTCTCGGCGTAGGCGAGGTAAAGTGAATCGCGCACCCCGGCATTCGCGTTATCCAGGCACGGCACAAGACTTCTGCCTTCGACCGAGCCGGGTGTTTTGACGTCGGCCAGGTCGCAGAGGGTGGGCATGATATCAAGGAGGTATACAAGACTCTCGCGACGTTCGCCCTTCGGGATACCCGGCCCGGCAAACACCAGCGGCACCCGAACGCTGTGATCGTAAAGGTTCTGCTTGCCCATGAGCCCGTGCCTTCCCACCGCCAGCCCGTTGTCTCCCGCGAACACCACGATGGTGTTTTCCAGTTTGCCGGCTTTTTCCAGCGCGGCCATGACTCGTCCGAATCCGTCGTCCAGATGGGAAATCATGGCGTAATATTCCGCGATGTGGCGCTTTATTTCGTCGGGATCACGGGGAAAAGCGGCCAACATTTCATCCCGGATTTTCAGAGCTCCCGTGTCGATTCCGTGTTCGGGAACGAAGTTATCCGGCAGTTGAATGTCGGCCGGATTGTACATTTTCAGGAATTTTTCCGGCATGGTCCTGGGATCGTGAGGCGCCATCAGCGAGACGTACGTGAAGAACGGTTCACTTTCCCCGTAATCCCTCAAAAAACGCGAAGCCGTTTCCGTGAAGAGTTCCGTGGAGTGCCTGCCGGCGTGTATGTGGTCGCATTGCTTGAAATCAAGCTTGTTGGACCGCCACGGTTCATGCACGTAAGGGCACCTGGCGCCGTATTTTCCCGACGGATCGAACCTGTAAGCCGGAACGTTCCAGTGATCGAACATGCCGCCGAAAAATATCTCGTCTCCCGCCGAAAAACTTCTCGCGAAAGAAGAGCGCCCGTTGTGCCATTTGCCTGTCCCGAAAGCGTTGTAGCCGCAAGAACGCAGATGCTCGCCGAGGGTCGTATGTTCCGCCGGGATGTCCTGGCCCTCGCGGTCGATATGAAACAGTGTCCGTCCGGTGTGCAGCATGGCACGGCTGGGCATGCACACGGCGCCGCAGGTTCCCCCCGGAATATGCGCGCGCGTAAACGTTGTGCCGCGGCGCGTGAATTTGTCAAGATGCGGAGTCCTGATTTCGCCGTTTCCCAGCGCGGCTATCGTGTCGTAACGCTGATCGTCTGTAAAGAACAGCAGTATGTTAGGTTTATCACTCATTGTTCTCTCTCGTAATTCGGGGTTCTTTTTCGCCTCCTTCGACCATGCGGCGTTTCAGCACTGCGCAGAGTTCTTTGCGCACCGGGGCCGTTCCGGGATCGTTAACGAGGTTATTCTGTTCATGCGGATCTTTATCCAGATCGTAGAGAAAATCTTCAACGTAGACCTCGCTGGATGGATCCTGCCCGGACTTACCGGGAGCGCGGACGCTGTACTTCCATTTGCGTGTTCTTATGGCTCTGCCGCAATGACTTTCGCTTATCTGGAGAAAAACTTCTTCAGGCCAGTCCGAAGTTTTCCCCTCGACGACGTCCTGCAGTGGACGTCCCTTCATGAAACTGTAGGGCGTCAGGTTTCCGCCGCGCTCAACGCCGCCTGCGGCGAGAATGGTGGGAGGAATATCGATGAGGCTCGTCATTTGGTCCGGTCTCAGCCCACCTTTGAAACCGGGGCCGCGCATGATTAAAGGCACATGGATACAGCCGTCGTGACAGGAGCGCTTGTATTCCCCGTTGCGAGTGCGGAAGTGGGACCCGTGATCGCTCGTATAAGTTAAGAGAGTATTTTCCTCCAGGCCCAGTTCTTTAAGTGCGTCAAGGATACGTCCGACGTTCCGGTCCAAGCTGTTGATGCATCCAAGGTAATCCGGGTACTCGCTCTGCCAGTCGCCCTGCCCCTCGACAAGATCGCCGGGAGGCACGAAATCCCTGAACAGTTCTTTTGACCCGGCAGGACCCTCGTAATGGCCGTGATCGTTCTGGTGATGCGGCTCTATGTACGAAACAAACAGGAAGAAAGGCTGTTTGTCTCCGCGGTCCCGCAGGTATTCGATCACCCAGTCCGTCTGGGCGTCCGCTCGATAGCGGCCTTCGGGAAATACACGCTTGTTACCTTCGCCGTCGAACATGTGTCCGTCGTAGCCATGTGACGTGAATTCCAGGGCGTCTGCGGCCAGCCAGTAGTCGTAGCCGCCCCGCCGCTCCGCGGGCACGGGCCTGGTCCTGAAATCGTCGATGCCGTTTCTTTCGCCGCAGGATGCAAGGTGCCATTTGCCGATATACGCCGTGTCGTACCCGTGTTCCGAAAGATGGTGGGCTATGGTTTTCCGGTCCAGGGGCAGAAGGCGGTGATTGGTATGGCACCCCACCTCGGCCGGGTACCTGCCCGTCTGGATTGCCGCCCGTGCCGGCCCGCAGACGGGCTGGCAGGTGAAGGTGTTTTCAAAGCAGACGCCTTCTTTCGCCATGCGGTCAAGGTTCGGAGTGGTGTCCAGGGCCTGTCCGTAACAGCCGCAGGTGTCCCACCTCTGCTGGTCGCTGAAAAGAAATATGATATTCGGTTGTTTCATAGAGGAATTTCTCCTTAGATCGACATACTGATACCCGTTATAAGCGAGACGTCGTTTTTCTGCAAGCCGGGTCCCGGTGTGCTGTCGTAGCCGTCCCTGACCAGGACGCGAATACTTGACCTCGCGCTGATTGCGGCTTCAACGCCCATTTCGCCGTTGAGAAGATAATCGTCGAAGTCATCGGCTTTAGGCGTGTAACGCACGGACTGCCATATTTTTGCCGTTTTGCTTATTCTGTGTTCAAAGCGTTCTTCGAAATAAAGTGCGAAGTAATCATCGCTCTGCCCCGCCACTTCCTCCCAGACATAAGAAGGCCCCGCCTCCAGGGAGAGATCGGTTTCAGCGTTTTTTACGGAGTAAAAACCGGCCCCGAGCCCCGCAACCGCGCGGTAATCCACGCTGGCGATTTCGTCATAAAGGGCTTCCGAGCTGAACGACGCAAAGATTCTTTCGCCGGCATTCTTTTTCAGTCCGGCGAACGCACGGGCATTTTCCACGGTTGTTTCCTTGTTGCTGTTTACCGTGCTTTCGCCGTAATTCCCCTGGACGCCCGCGCGGATAGAACCGAAACCGTCCTTTTCCCATTCCGTTACCAGTGAAGCGTCAGCCTGGAGTGTATCGCTGTTCCCATCGGTCAAAGTGACGCCGAGGCTGAAGGTATGATTGAACACGCCGTTTTCCTCCGCCGCAATGCACAAGCCCGCGGAAAAAACACTCAGGCAAATGAACATCATCATTCTCATGGCAGGTTTCCTTTGGTTGCCCAGGCTGACATTATCTCTTATTCCATGCGTACTTACTTTCTTAGCAGAAATGCTGATGAAAGCAAGGAGATCGGCGCATTAAGCGTCCTGGTTGCGATCGACTGCCGGTTCTAAGCGCGCCCGGAGAGATTCGAACTCCCAACCCTCTGATCCGAAGTCAGACGCTCTGTCCGGTTGAGCTACGGGCGCGTGAAAAGCGATTCGTAAAGGAAAAAGGCTTTGCCGACGGCAGTCAATATTGTTTACTTGTTCAATCAGGAAGGGGTCCGGAATGAGTCTGCCCGAAGAAATCGAAAAACTTGAAGGACTGAGAGAAAGAGGCGCTATTTCACAGGAGGAATACGAGGAATCAAAACAGGCGATCCTGTCCCGGAACATGCCGCTGTCGGCAAAGACGGTGGACCCCAACGTGTGGGGCATGTTTATTCACCTGTCTCAGTTCTGCGGGTTCGTGCTGCCGTTGGGGGGTATTATTGTACCCATTGTACTGTGGCAGGTTAAGAAAGAGGAATCGGAGGTAATAGACTGCCACGGACGCGTGGTTATGAACTGGGTCATCTCGGAAATCATTTACGGGGTGGCCTCCGGACTTCTGTTGCTTATCCTTATCGGTCTCCCGCTTCTTATTACACTGGCGGTGCTGAGCATGGTTTTCCCCATAATCGGAGCGGTAAAGGCGAACAACGGCGAAGTATGGCGCTATCCGTGTTCGATACCGTTCTTCAGTCTGGATTAAGTATCGAAACCCGGAGGTAGATAGAGATGATGGATGATATCGGGAAAATGCCGGTAAGCGCGGAGACGGATGTGCTTGTCGTGGGCGGAGGACCCTCGGGAACGGCGGCGGCGCTTGCGGCGGCGCGCAACGGCGCGGACACGCTTTTGATCGAGCAGTTCAACTGCATGGGGGGAGTTGCAACCGCCGGGGGGCACGGATACATAGCCAAGTACGACGAGCCGGGAACCGGAAGGCGCATCGTTGGCGGCATCGCGCACGAGATCGGCAACCGCATTGCCGATTCGGGGTTCGGGATACGCGACTCGAACGGCGCGTCTTTCGAAGTGGAGGGGTTGAAACTGATTCTTGAACGAATGGCCGAAGAATCGGCCGTGTCGTTCCTGTACCATACGTTCTTCTGCGACACCCTCGTCGAGAACGGCTCCGTAACCGGAGCGGTTATCCAGAATAAGAGCGGGCGGCAGGTGATAAAGGCCCGGCGAGTTATTGACTGCACGGGAGACGGCGACGCAGGTTTTCACGCGGGCTGTCCCTGCGAGACGGGCCGCCCGTCCGACAAACGGTGCCAGCCGGTGACTCTCATGTTCACCATAGGGGGTGTTGACTGGGAGAAAACCAGCAAGTGGCGCAAGAACTACCAGATGGCGGAGGCATGGGAAAAGGCGCAGAAGAACGGAGATATGCGTGCTTTCCAGAAAAACATCATGGGATGGTGGTGGACGCCGACGAGGCCGGACTTCGTGGGCGTGAATTTCACGCACATCATTCACGTCGATTCCACCAGCGCCGAGGACCTGACGAAGGCCACCGTGGAAGGACGCAAGCAGGCGTATGAAACGATCGAGGTTTACAGGAAGTACGTGCCGGGCATGGAAAAGTGCTACATGGTTTCCACTCCCAACACCGTCGGAATCCGGGAATCTCGCCGCGTCATGGGCGACTACGTGCTGACCGAAGAGGACATAAAGGCTCAGCGTGAATTTGAAGACAATATATGCTACGGATGTTTCTTCATAGATATACATCACATAGACGGCCCCGGTATGGATTCCACTGTGTGGCGCCCGGGGAACGGGTTCAAGTATCATATTCCGTACAGGGTCCTGTTGCCGAAGGGAGCGGAAAACATACTCATCGCAGGCCGGTGCGTGAGCTGTACGCATATAGCTTTGGGATCGGTCCGGGTCATGGTTCAGTGCATGGGCATGGGGGAAGCCGCGGGAACTGCCGCGGCCCTTTCGCTGGAAAAAAACGTCACTCCCAGACAGCTTTCAGTTCCAGGGCTTCAGGACCGCATGCGCGCGGCGGAATGCATAATATCGGAAGAGGACATCGTATAAAGCTGACGCGCCCGGGACTGTACTTGACACCAGCGGGTTATACAGCGAGGATAGACTGTGTCCAACGTCAAGCGCGATACTGATCGAATGAACAGACGATACGCACTTTATCAGGTGCCGCTCCTGTCCTTTTTCTCTAAAGAAGTGTACAGGGACGCGGCTCTCCGCTGGAAGGGAACGGGACTGCTTTACCTGTTGCTTCTTCTTGCCGTTTGCTGGTTTCCCGCTTTTCTCAGGCTGAAATCAGACTTTTCCAACCTGGTCAGAGAGGAGGCTCCTGCGATAATTTCGCAGATTCCGGAGTTCAGGATTCAGGACGGCAAGGCGTCCATAGACGAACCCCAGCCTTACTATATAACCAATCCCGAAACCGGCGAGGCCATTGCCGTAATAGATACAACGGGCACAATAACTTCTTTTGAAGAAGCCGGCGCGATGTGCCTGATAACGGAAGACAGGCTTACCTACAGACAAGACAAGAGCCGGAGAGAAACGTTCGAGTTCAAGGATATCAAGGAATGGACCGTTGACGGCGAAAAGGCCGCTGTATGGCTCAAACGGATAAACGGTCTCATGCTTCCCGTTATATTTCCCGCGGTGGTGCTGTTTTCGTACCCTTTCCGGATAATCCAGGCGCTCATTTACGCGCTTATAGGTATCCTGTTCGCGAGGTGGTGCAATTCGGAGAGATCCTACGTGTCTCTCCTGCGCCTCGCGGTCGTTGCATTGACGCCCGCTTTGGTAGTTCACACCGTCCTCACCGCCGCCGAGATAACCTTGCCCCTGGGCGGTCTGTGGTATTTCCTGGCATCCATGGGATATCTCTATTTCGGCGTCCGGGCCGCTGGGGAGGAAGAGGCAGGGGCGTTCTTGAACGGGTCTGCCGGCGGATAGATGACTACCCGGGAGTCATGAAGCGTATTCTGATAGTTGACGACCAGCACTCTACAGTGGATTTTTTGAACAGAGCTCTCGGCAGACAGGGCTATGATATTCTGGAGGCCTACAACGGCGAGGATGCGTTCAGGATATACTAGTCGGGAAAAACTTGAAACACTGCGGGACGGATCTTCTCCGGAGAATCAGTAAACAAAGCACGAAACATTTTGCCCTGCCTTATTCGTTCTTACGTTTGCGGATCTGCTCCAGGTATTCCTCTTTCTTGGCTTCGACGAAAGCCTTCATGGACCTTCCCTTGAACGGGTCAGCCGCTCCCGACGGTCTTTTCCGAGGAATGACCCTGGTGGAGGCGATTTTTTCGGGGAGGGAGTCCCTGGTTATAACCCCGTCGGATGACTTGTTCGACGCGTCTGTCATGACCCGGAAAAGTTCCCGGGCGTTGCCGGGCCAACGGTATGATTCCAGTATTTCCACTGTTGCCGGATCTATGCGCGGCGTATTTTCGCCGTCGGACGCGAGACCGAGAAAATGACGCGCCAGGGGCGCTATATCCCCGGGTCTTTCGCGGAGCGGCTTCATTTCTATGGCAAGTACGCCCAGCAGGGAGCCGAGTCGCTTATCCAGCCTGCCGGCTTCGAGAAGTTTGCCGGCGCTCTCTCCGCTCAGAGCCAGCAGGCGCGCGTCCATAGAGGCTTTCTGCCTGCCTCCCTTTTTCCGGAATTCCTTTTCCGCGAGGGCTTCGGCAAGCCCGGACTGAAGTGCAGGGGGAAGGGACCCGATCTCCCTGAGAATAACGCTCGAACCCGCCGCCGTCTCCAGTACTCCCTCGTTTTCTTTGCCGTCGGTGCCTTCAGTGCCGGAAGCACAGCCGAACAACTGGATTTCCAGGACCGGGTCAGGCGCCCCGGCGCAGTCGAGGGTCACAATTTTCTTTTCATTTCTTTTGCTCTGCTCGTGGATTACGTTCGCCACGTGAGTGCGGCCCGTACCGGCTTCGCCGAAGATCATGACCGGGATATCCAGCGGCGCCGCGCGTCTTATCATCTCGCACACGTTCTTCATTTCCTTGCTCGCGGCCACCGTATTGCCGAGCAGGTAGGGTATCTCCGGGTCTTCTTCCGATTCGCCGCCCGGCTTCAGGCGGGCGCCGCCGTGCTCAAGAGCCTTGGCGACGGTAAACATGAGTTCGTCGGGCTTAAAGGGCTTGAGCACGTAGTCAAAAGCGCCGAGCTTCATTACCCGCGCGGCTGTTTCCACCTGGCCGTAGGCGGTAAGCATTACGACGGGGAGCTCCGGGCGTTTCTCATGCACGAACTCCAGCAGTTGCGTGCCGTCCACCGGCGACATCCGCACGTCCGAAATCATAAGGTCGAACTCGGGATCGGAAGTGAAAATTTCCTGGGCCTTGTCGCCGCCCAGTGCCTGGACCGTTTCATGCCCGTTGGCCTGCAGTACAGCGCCGAGTACCTGGAGAACTCCCTTGTCATCGTCCACGAGCAGAATACGAGCCATAGCAGTTACCCTGAGTGAGATACCAGATATGACGATTGTGACCCCTGGCGCCGGAATGTGCAACTCAAATCCCCTTGACCGGCAGGCTGGACACGGGTGGCGCGACGTGCTAACAATAATACCGCCATGTGCGCTCGCTCCACAGACTTGCGGTTGCCTTCGCTCCTTCCCCGCCCCCGCCGGATTAGAATAAGAAGCGGTAACTGGTCGCCTCCCCGCTCCGGAATAATCGGCATTCACGATGCTTCGTTTGTTCCCGCGGCGGAAGCCGCAAAGACCGCACTGCCCGGGCACCGGGCGGCAATTAACGTTCCGGGGGCTGACTGTTCTCTTTCGCTGACACTTGACGGCAGTATGGCGCGGGAAGAATACGCGTTGAAGATCACCGCCGGCGGTGCGGGAATAAATGCCGGTTCGCCGGCGGGGGCTTTTTACGGCGTCCAGACGCTTCTGCAGATCGCCCGGAATTCGAAAGACGGAAGCCTGCCTTGTCTCGACATCCGGGACCGCCCGGATTTCGCCGACAGGGGTATTTACTACGACGTGTGCCGCGGCCGCGTACCCCGTCTGGAACGCCTGCAGGAAATGGCGAGGACCCTTGCCCGCTGCAAGATCAACCAGCTTCAGTTGTACATCGAGCATACTTTCCGTTTTGAGGGCCATCCCGACATAGGAAAGGGAGCTTCTCCTCTCTCGGCCGAAGACATTCTGGCGCTTGACACGGTCTGCCGTGAGAATTACATGGAACTGGTTCCCTCCCTGGCCTCTTTCGGCCATATGTCCAACGTGTTGAAACACAAGCGCTATCGCCATCTCGCCGAGGACCGCGGCATCGGTGATTACCGGGTGCCCGACGAGCGTGGAATGATGCGCGGCCGGCGCGGGTGGACCCTTGCCCCCGGAAGAAAAGAAACGTATCGTTTCCTGGATTCGCTGTTCGCCGAATTCCTTCCTCTTTTCAGTTCGAAGAGATTTAACGTCTGCTGTGACGAAACGTGGGACCTGGGCATGGGCCGGAGCCGCGCGCTCTGTGAAAGAAAAGGAAAAGGGAGAGTCTACCTGGACCACATTCTCGAACTCAGGAAACTGGCGGCACGCTACGGCAAACGGATAATGTTCTGGGGCGATATCATACGCAAATATCCGGAGTTGATACGGGAAATCCCGGAAGACGTCACGGTACTTGACTGGGGTTATGGTCCGGAACATCCTTTTGACAGGATAAAAGATTTTAAAAAAGCCGGCCTTCCGTTTTACGCCTGCCCGGGAACGGGTTCATGGCGTTCGCTTTTTCCGCGCCTTCCGGGCGCGGAGGCAAACATCAGCGGATTCGCCGGGGCCGGCAGGCACCACGGCGCCCGCGGATTGCTCACTACCGACTGGGGTGACGGAGGCCACTACAATTTCATGGAGTACTCCTGGTGCGGGTATCTATTCGCGGCCGAACAGGCATGGAACACCGGGGCAGGGAATAATTTCATTCGCCGTTTTCTCGACACGGCCCTGAACTCAAACGCTCCGGATCTTGCCCGCGCCTTGAGAACACTCGGGGACATTGCGCAAATGACTGAACACGGAAACGACTCCGTCTGGCTGACCGTGTTCTTCGGCCTGCCGGAAGACCCTGTTTTCAGCCGGGACCTTCTCGACGGATATACGGCGCGAAACGGACGATTGGACAGATGCCGTTTCAGGCTGAACGCGCGCACCGGCAAACGCGTCGGGGATCAACTGAAAAAAGCGCGGCGTATTCTGGATATTCACTCCGGACATTCCTGCGAGGACCCCATGGGCCTCTTGCCGTACTGGATTTTCGCCGCCGACACCATGATACACGCCGCACGCAAACTCACGGTATTCGGAAAAGGGGGCAGGAATACATCTTCGGCGCGCAAAGCCCTCCGCCGTGAAATGAAAACGCTGATGCGGCGGTTCGAGAAACTCTGGATGGCGCGGAACAGGCGATCGGAGATCCGTGTTACTCTGAAGGCCTACAAACGCGTGGTAGAGAAGCTTTAGGCTTCTATTTTTACCCGCCGCTCTGTTCGCGCCGCCTTTACCGCCGCGAAAACCATGCCGATGCTGTTAATATTGTCTTCCACACGCGTCTCCGGCGGCGGGCCGCCCCTGACCGCCCTCAGGAAAGCGTAAAGTATATGGAACTGACCTCCCCGGCGGGGCGGCTTTGGAGTTATTTCACGTGTACTTTTCTCTTTGTAGCCCTTCCCCACCGAAGACACAAAGACGCGGCCGTTGTCGTAACGCAGAGTTCCTTTTTCCCCTTCAACAAGCCAGTTTCCGGCCCAGTCGCAGAAGCGCCCCTGCGCGCACCAACTGCCGTTGTAGATTACGTTAACTCCTCCGGTCATTTTGAAGACCATGGAACACGAACAGTCGCCGCGGAAATGGGACCAGGAAGGCCTCCATGAACTGCCGATGACGGAAAGGGGGTCCGCCCCGGTAACAAAACGTATCAGATCGAAATGATGGATGCTCATATCGTTCAGCAAGGGATGCGCCATCTGTTGACGAAAGCCCATCACGGGGTGGCCCATGAAGAAATCGACTTTGATCTGGCCTATCCTTCCGATACGCCCTTCCCGGATTATCTTCGCCATTGTCCACGCGGCGGAATCGTAACGGTACTGCTGGCTGACCGCGCATATTCTCTTTTCTTCTTTTGCCGTTTCAACGATTGTCCGGCAATTGGCGGGAGTATCCGCCATGGGCTTTTCGGTGAGTACATGCAGACCGGCTCGCATCGCCGTAACCGCGGTCTGCCTGTGGCGGTTCGGAGGAGTCACGCACAGAACCGCGTCGGCTTCAGCGTTTTTAAGCGCGGATTTCAGGGACGTGTGGCATATACCGGAATCGTAACCGTTTCTTTCGGCGGTGGACTTCACGGCTTTTTCGTCAATGTCCACCAGCGCTTTCACTTCTACTCCGGGAGTAACGGTGAGATTGCGAAGCCAGCCCTGGCCGAATCTGCCCGTTCCTACCTGTATAAATCCTACTTTCTTCATGTCTCCAAGCTCCATTTCCTATGCCGAACAACGAACAGAGAACGAAGCACTTATTTGACATTCTCATCCGGATGCTCGATTTTTCCCTGCTCGTAGTCTTTTTCCGGTATCGGGTCCAGGGGTTCGGCGTTCTGCTGGCACTTTCCGATTATTCCCGCTTCGCGGTTGCCCTGGAAGGCTGCCCAGCGCACTCCGTTGGCCAGAACGCGCAGGACGTCCTTATTATAGAATACCGGGTAGGTTTCGTGGCCGGGCCGGAAGTAGAAAACTTTTCCTCTGCCCCTGTACCACGCGGCTCCACTGCGGAACACGTTTCCTCCCTCAAACCAGCTTACGAATATCAATTCGTCAGGGGCGGGAATGTCAAAGTGTTCTCCGTACATTTCCGAGTTGGCCACTTCTATATACGGACCGATGCCCTCGGCAATCGGATGAGCGGGGTTTACGACCCAGAGCCGTTCTTTTTCCGCCGCCTCTCTCCATCTGAGCCCGCAGGTTGTTCCCATGAGTTTCTTGAATATCTTGGAAAAGTGGCCGGAGTGCATTACCATTATTCCCATGCCGTCAAGAACCCGGTTATGAACGCGTTCCACTACGGCATCGTCCACTTCCCCGTGGGCTACATGGCCCCACCACATCAGGACGTCCGTATTGTCCAGCACTTCTTCGGTAAGCCCGTGTTCCGGGTCCTGCAGGGTGGCGGTCCGGACTTCAACCCCGGACTGCTTTTTTATGTAATCGGCAATCGCCATATGCATTCCCCGGGGATACAGTTTCTTTACGAATTCGTTCTTCTGCTCGTGAACGAATTCATTCCATATCATCAGGCGAATTTTATCCATCATTCCCTTCTCCTTTCACTTTTGTCGGCCGATAGAGACAGTGCTCTTGCGCGGAAAAGCGAATATTATTCTTTTGAAACCGGCTGAAGCCAGCCTTCTTGTCATCTCGGACATGAATTCGCGTGATGTTCCCCGGGGAACCATGATCCTGATCCTGGTTTCGGGACCACAGCCTGCGGATTTGAGTTTGCCGGCCAGAGAAGACATCGCCACTGTATTGCCGCCTACATGAATGACCCCGCGTTCGGAGACCGTAACGCTGATTGATTTAGTCGATCCCGAACCGGAAATTGCGGCACACCCCGCGAGCGTGAAAGCCAGAAGACCCGCAGACGTCAGCACGGTGATTGTTTTCAACCCGTCTCCGCTCAATTGCCTTCTCCTTTTCTCTTTTTCACGGAATCCGCATTCCAGCCTTCCCACGGCCGAGACCGCAGGTTTTCCGCGGTAAGCAGTTGTTTTTCGATTCCGGGTCCGCTCCATGATTCCTTCACCGCCGCGCCGCCGCCTCCCTGGAAGAACTCCACCTTGTATGGATAAACGCCGGGTTCAAGCTCGATGGTGCCCTGCTTCTCGGTTACGCCGTGGTGGTTCCAGTCGTCCACGAGCATTTTACCGTTTACCCATACCTTCTGGCCGTCGTCCGAAGCCGAGTAAAAGGTGTACTTTCCCGCCTTCGGGATCACAACAAAACCCGTCCACCGCATCGATACGTCCGAGCGCCCCTGCGGGAACCGGTCTTTCGAGAGATCGATCCTGGTGTCCAGTCTTTCCAGGATAAGTTCGTCGAAGTTCTTTCCCTTGTAGTAGCTCCCGCGCAGGCCTTTTAGAAAAGGGCGGAACGCTATTCCTTCAGTTACGGCCCAGTCAGCGATTTCCCTGTTTTCGGAGACGGCGGCTTCCTCCACGTACTTGTTCATGTATTCGTAAGCGTCCGTGGAGCCAGCCAGGCTGTTGAAAGCTTCTTTTTCGCCGTCGCATCTTTTTTTATAGACTGCCGCCAGCACTCCCGCCGCTTTTTTGAAATTGTGATTTCTGTCGCCTTTCACAAGCGAGAAAATCACCGGAATCACGCTGTCCTGAAGTTTGGAACTCATCTCGGAAAACAGTTCCATGACAGCGGGAGCCACGCTTTCGGCGCCGTCTTCCTTGAGCCTTCCGACAGCGTGGGCGCACATTGAAGAGAACTGTTCCGGTTCCACGTGTTCGGAAACCTCCTTTATGCTTTCCGTAAGTACCGTAGTGAGGGAAGTATCAAGTTCCCCGCGCAGTTTATCCACGAGCAGAGAAGCAGTTTCCGGGCTTTTGCCGTGTTCGCCGAGCAGTTTGACTGCCTCGACTACGTCTTCCCCGGAGCCTTCCCGCACGACTCTCCGCAGAAGTATCTTTCCGGTTTCTCCCGCCTCAAGCATCTGCTCGACGGCGATTCTCTTTTTCATGATTTCTTCGGCGGCAAGGTTTCTCATAGCGTAACGGAGCTTGAGGGCGGTGCGCTTGCGGTCGTTGAGCCGGGAGATCGTCCTGTCGAGCTGTGCGACGCGCGGATGCTTCCGGAAACGGGACCTGAGTTTCCTGCACTTTACCAGGGCCCTGGAGAACCAGCCTTCTTTTTCAAGTTCCAGGACCTCTTTGAGCTGACTGTCCAGATTTCCCGTTTGTATGTCTTCGGCTTCCGCGGTTCGGGCCGGTTTCTCTCCGGCGGGTTGTTCCGGTGACGCCGTTTCTTTTTCCGGGGCCGGTTGTTCCTGGTCTTCGGGGATCGCCATTGGCTGTCGGGCTTGTTTTCCCGGCGGTTTCGTGGGCTTTTCGGGAGCCGGTTCGCTCCTCGAACAGCCGCATGCCGCCGCCAGCAGTAATGACGCAAGGAGTGTAATATATTTCTTCATGTGGTTTTTGCCGGTTATCGCCCAGTTCCGGATAAGTGGTACAATCTATTGTGTAGCTCCACCCGCGTCAAGGGCCGAGGCCTCACCGGCTCTTACGTCCGGCCGTCGTCCCCGCACTCTATTTCTTGACTCGGCCTTTCTGCGGGGGTAGCCTGAGTGTTTGTGTTTTTACGCGTAACCTTTAATCAGAACAGATCGGAAGGAGCACTGGTAAAATGGCCGCAAAGCGGAAATCGGGAAAAGCAAAGAAGTACGTGTACTCTTTTGGAAAAGGAAAAGCCCAGGGCAACGCGGGTATGAAAAACCTTCTGGGGGGCAAGGGGGCAAACCTGGCCGAGATGAGCAAGATAGGAGTGCCTGTTCCTTCGGGTTTTACCATCAGCACGGATTGCTGTACCGAGTATTTCAAACGGGGTCACAAGTACCCCTCGGGGTTGAAGACCCAGGTGGAGAAAGCCCTCAAGCGCACCGAACGGGAAATGGGGATGAAATTCGGAAACCCCGATAATCCGCTTCTTGTCTCCTGCCGGTCCGGCGCCCGTCAGTCCATGCCCGGCATGATGGAGACCGTTCTCAATATCGGCCTGTGCTCAAAGACGATTCCCGGACTGATAAAGAAAACCGGCAACCCGAGGTTCGTTTATGACGCGTACAGGAGGCTCATTACAATGTACGCCGACGTCGTGATGGAAAAAGCCGAAGGGGTCGAACCGCCGGAGGGCAAAGGCATCCGGCAACAGCTCGACAGCATAATGGAGAGTTTAAAGAAAAAGAATAAATACAAGACCGATGTCGAACTTACCGTAAAAGACCTGAAGACCCTTTGCTCGCAGTACAAGAAGCGCGTGAAGCAGGCGCTTGGAAAGTCCTTTCCCGACACCGCCGAAGCCCAGCTCTGGGGCGGCATCGGCGCGGTTTTCAAGAGCTGGAACGGCAAACGGGCCATTGCCTACCGAAATATCGAAAGCATTCCCCATGACTGGGGTACGGCAACGAATGTTCAAACCATGGTATTCGGCAACATGGGTGATGATTCCGCCACGGGCGTGGCTTTCACCCGCAACCCGGCCACGGGCGAGAAGAAGTTCTACGGTGAGTGGCTGGTGAACGCCCAGGGCGAAGACGTTGTGGCCGGCACACGCACGCCCAATCCTCTCAACGAGGGAACCAAGACCGATCAGAACAGGCATCTGCCCTCACTGGAGAAGGCGATGCCGAAACTTTATCGTCAGCTTGACGGCATCCGCCGGAAGCTTGAACGGCATTACCGCGACATGCAGGACATCGAGTTCACCATTCAGGAGGGCAGTCTCTATCTGCTCCAGACTCGGACCGGCAAGCGCACCGGCACCGCGGCGCTCAACATGGCCATGGACATGCTGAAGGAAAAGCTGATTACGGAGAAAATGGCGGTAATGCGCCTGAAGCCTTCACAGCTCGACGAACTTCTCCATCCCATAGTGGATCCTGCCGCGGAAAAGAAGGCCGCCGTCCTGACCTACGGTCTCCCGGCGGGCCCGGGAGGCGCATGCGGCCAGATAGTCTTCACCGCAGATGAAGCGGTAAAGTGGAACAAGGCGGGCAAGACCGTGATTCTCGTGCGTGAAGAAACGAATCCCGAGGACGTCGAAGGCATGCGCGCGGCTTCGGGCATTCTTACCGCACGGGGCGGTATGACAAGTCACGCCGCGCTGGTGGCTCGAGGCTGGGGCAAATGCTGTGTGGTGGGAGCCGGGGACATTCGCACGGACCTCCGCGCCGGAAAGATGACAATAGGAAAGAAAACTTTCAAGGAAGGCGATCTTGTGACATTGAACGGCACCCGGGGCGCGGTTTACGCCGGGCGGCTGGACATGATGGACGCTACCGAGAACCCGCGATTCAAGCGGTTCATGAAAATGGTGGACAAGTACCGCACCATGGGCGTGTGGGCCAATGCCGACACCCCGGCAGACGCCGAGACGGCGCGAAGCTTCGGCGCCGAAGGCATAGGGCTGTTCCGCACGGAGCACATGTTCTACGGCGCGGGAAGCGAGAAGCCGCTGTTCCTTCTGCGTAAGGTGATCATGAGTTCCACGGAAAAGCAGAGGCGCGGAGCCCTGAAACAGCTGTTTCCGTATATCAAGCGGGACATGAAGGCCACGCTCCATGCAATGCGCGGGCGTCCGGTGACCATCCGTCTTCTGGATCCGCCTCTGCACGAGTTCGTGCCGCACTCTCAGGCGCGTCAGAAAGAGCTGGCAAAAGCGCTTGGTATCACCGTTGGCGACATCAAATCACGCGGTGAAGAACTCAGGGAAGCAAATCCCATGATGGGCCACAGGGGCGTGCGGCTGGGCGTGACCTATCCGGAAATCGCCGAAACCCAGGTACGGGCCGTTTTTGAGGCCGCAGGCGAACTGATCAAGTCCGGAAAGAAGTGCTACCCCGAGATAATGATTCCGGTTACCTGCGACGTTCAGGAACTGGTACAGCAGAAAGAGATCGCGAAACGCGTGCATAAAGAAGTATGCGAGAAGATGAAGATCAGGGACATTCCTCACATGTTCGGAACCATGATCGAAATCCCGCGAGCCTGTCTCCTGGCCGATCGCATGGCGAGCGAAGCGCAATTCTTCTCGTTCGGAACCAACGATCTCACTCAAATGGGATTCGGTTTCAGTCGTGACGATATCGGCGGCTTTCTCGGAGAGTACCTTGAAAGAAACGTACTGCCCGCCGACCCGTTCCAGACAATAGACCAGGACGGCATCGGTCAGCTGATTGAGATGGCCGTTCAAAAAGGACGCGCGACGCGACGGAAGCTCCAGGTGGGCATCTGCGGTGAGCAGGGAGGCGACCCGGATTCGGTGGAGTTCTGTTTCAAAAACGGCCTCAACTACGTAAGCTGTAGTCCTTACAGGGTTCCCGTAGCCAGGCTTGCCGCGGCGCAGGCGGCAATTGGGGAATAGGGGAAGTATGGGTTGTGTGGGAGTATGGGCGTAACGGTGTATGGGAGTAGTGGAGTATGGGCGTGGAGGAAATAAAAAAGGCAATACGGGATATCGAGGACTTCCCGAAACCGGGCATTGTCTTTAAAGACATAACGCCGGTTCTCGCGGACCCCGTTCTCTTCAAGGCCGCTATCGATATTTTCGAAGAAAGGCACCGTGACGCGGCCATAGACAAGGTAGCGGCCGTGGACGCACGGGGCTTCCTGTTCGCCGGGGCCTTGTGCGACCGCATCGGTTCCGGGCTTGTGCCCATAAGGAAGAAGGGCAAACTGCCTTACGAGACTCACGAGGAAACCTACGACCTGGAATACGGCTCGGCAACGGTGGCGATACACTCCGATGCTTTTCAGAAAGGCGAGCGCGTACTTCTCCTGGACGATCTTCTCGCGACGGGAGGCACCGCCGCGGCTTCGGCCAGGCTGATAGAAAAGGCGGGGGGCACGGTGGTGGAGCTGGATTTCCTTATTGAACTGTCTTTCCTGAACGGCAGGGAAAAACTCTCCGGCTACGAGGTCTACGCGGCAATCGCGTATTGACTGTTTCAAGAAAAACTACGAAAAGCACGAAGCACACAAAATGTCCGGCCTTTCGCGCTTTTCGCGTCTTTCGTAGTTAATCCTCGAGTATTCGCCTATCCCGCGAGTTCGATCTGGATTACGTCCGAGCCGGAATCCCAGTTTCCGAGTGCTTTCATCCTGTAAGCGAGGCTGGCGCGCCTTTCCATGTCCGCGCGATTTACGTCGCCCTTTTCCGCCAGTCGTTTGCGCTCTTCCCGAAAGCGCCTGCGCCAACAGCATAGAATCAGGTCCTTTACCGCGTCCTCGCGGGAAGTCTCTTCGCCCTTTATTCTCAGCGGCGCCATCATGAGCCTGGCGGTGAACTGCTGAAGCCGCGGGGAGTCCTTGTCGCTTTCACGAAGTACTTCCTGTATATCACTTCCCTTTTCCCCGGCTTTAAGCGCCGCTTCGGCAATCATCCTGCACATCGCGTCGGATATCATGTCCAGCGGAAGGAATTTTTCGACAAGAGGACCAAGCTCGGGGTTTTCACTTATGTTGACCAGATGTTCGCATATCTGGACTTCTTCGGGCGGCGGTTCCGGCGCATTTTCCCGGTCTTTTTCTTCAGGGGAAGCGGGCGCGCCGCTATTTTCAATACGTCTCTGCGACTTTGCCCGTGATTTGCGGAGCATAAACCTGAGGTCGTCGTTCAGCGCCTCCGCCGGGAGGTCCAGGAGAGCGGCCGCCTCCTGCACCAGGCGCGCGCGCTGAACCGCGTTCGGGCTGTTGGATATCGTGGAAAGCACGGCCCTGGCGATGCGCATGGCTCCCACTTCGCCCTTTGGATTTTCCCGCGACGAAAGGACCCTGACCTGAAAGGCCGCCGCGGACAGAGCGTTTTCAAGGATTTCGGCGAAGGCGTCCCCGCCCTTTCGGCGGATGAGGGAATCGGGGTCCTCTCCTTCCGGGAGAACCGCCGTTTTAACGGCTACTCCTCCTTTTATGAAAGTGACGGCGGCGCGGATGGCGGCGTCCTGCCCGGCTTTATCCGGATCGAAAACAATACACACGCTGTCGGCGTAGCGCTTCAGCACCCTTACGTGGTCGTCGGTAAAAGCTGTTCCCTGCGCGGCAACCGCCGTGTTGAAACCGGCCTGGTGGCACCTGATGACGTCAATCTGGCCTTCGCACAGAACAGCTTCTCCGGACTCTGCGATATGCCTGCGCGCCTTGTCGATGGCGTAGAGCACCCGCCCTTTCGTGAACAGGGGCGTTTCCGGACTGTTGATATACTTTGCGGTTTTTTCTTCGGCGGAGAGACTCCTTCCGCTGAACCCTATGGTTCGCCCGAGTTCGTCCCTTATGGGAAACATGAGCCTGTTCCGGAAACGGTCATAGCGGGTATGCTTTCGATTCTCTTTTGCGCTTTCCAGCACCATTCCCGCTTCAAGCAGGTTCTTTATTCTGTAGCCTTTCTTTTCGGCCCATTGCAGAACCGAGTTCCATCTGTCCGGCGCGTATCCTATGCTGAATTCCGCGACGATTGAATCGTCCAGCTCCCGGGTTTTGAGGTATTGACGCGCTCTTTCAGCCGATTTCATGCGCGCGAGGCAACGCTGGTAAAATTCGGCGATTTCCTCGTGAATCTTGTAGAGAAGGGCCTTGTCATGTTCCTCTCCCGAGCCCCCTTCGTATTCGATCCTGATGCCGGCGCGTTCGGCGAGGATTCGGGCGGCAGTCGTGAAATCAACCCCCTCATACTGCATAACGAAGGCGAAAACGTCGCCGCCCGCCCCGCACCCGAAGCAGTGGTAAATCTGCCTCTGCGGATTCACGTGAAATGAAGGGGTCTTTTCCTTGTGGAAGGGGCACAGTGCCTTGAAGGATGATCCGGCACGTTTGAGGGTGAAATACGATCCGATGACGTCGACGATATCGGACCGAAAACGTATTTCTTCCAGTACTTTCTTTGGAATGATGCCGGCCATTTTTCCTTCGGTTCAGGACTCGCCGTTCCCGTCCTCCTCGACCCCGTTCCGATCATGGATGCGGTCCTTGATGTCCCGAACTCTTTCCTTTGACTTTTCGAAGGTCTCGTCCAGCACGGATGAATTCCTCTTTACTATTGTTCCTATGGCGGATTCGTTCCCGAATTTACGGTTCAGGTAATCGGAGGGACAGAGAATCATCAGGTAGAACACGATCAGAATAAGAACCGCCGTCCGGACAAGCCCGGCCAGAACTCCGCCTGCTCTATCGGTGACGGGCTCAAACGCCACCATCATGATCCTCTTAAGCAGGATTCTGAGAAACACCATTACCGCCACCACGCTCACAAGCGTTACGATAAAACCCACCAGACGGGCCGTGTTTTCAGTGAGCCGCGTGTGCCCGATGAGCCACACGCTTACGGGGCCGCAGAAGTAAACTCCCAGTATGAATGCCGCCACTACGCTTATCATCCTGGAAAGTTCGCCGGACAGCCGCCTGCGGTATCCAAGCAATCCGCCGATTACCAGCAGAATCAGCGCGGCTATATCAACAGGGTTTAAAGGAGGGAAATTTTCCATTTACTCTGTGAGGGAATCCAGGAGCTTTTCCGCGTGTCTCGCGTGAGGTCCTTCCGGTACCAGTTCGAGATAACGCCGAAGTTGTTCGCGCGCCTCGTCCTTTTCTCTTTTTTCAAAGTAAACAACACCCAGCAGGAAACGGGCTTTTGCCGAATCCGGATCGTCTTCGAGCAGTGCCGTCAGTTCCCTTACGGCGGAATCCCCGTCCCCTTTTTTCCTGTAGACCAGCGCCAGCATGTACCGGGCTTCGTGCATTTCCGGCTTGATTTCCAGCGTTTTCCGGAGCGCTGTAACCGAAGCCTTCAGGTCGTCTATTTCCTTGTACGCCAGCCCGAGATTGTACATCGCTCCGGCAAAGTCCGGATTGAATTTCAACGCGAGTTTGTATTGCGTTATCGCTCCGGCGTAATCACCGCGATTGTGCTTCTCCAGTCCCGTCGAGAATGCTTCTTTTGCCGCTTCTTCCGGCGAAGGTTTTTCCAGCTCTGTGTCCCGTTCCCTGGCTTTTTCCAGGAAGCCGCGTGCCTCCCGAGCGCGCGCTCCGCCCGGTTCGGTTTTCAGGTACCTCTCGAAGTATTCGACGGCTTCTTCTGTTACTTCATCTTCGGCGTTGAGATGCCCGAGATTATACAAAGCCGGAGGATATTCGGGGTTGATTTCCAGCACGGCTTTCAGGAGACCGAGCGCGATTTGTTTTTCGCCCGCGCCACGGTGCGCCATCGCCAGAGCGGCAAGTATCCTTGGCGAGCGGGCCGAGATAGCCGAAGCCTTCTTGAGCGCGTCTATTGCCTCGCCCCATTGGCCTCTTTCAATAAAAACTCTGCCCAGGAATTCCAGGGGACGTGTGTCGCTGTTGCCCGCCAGTTTCGCGGCGGTGGAAAAACTGTCAGCCGCCCGGCCGAGCTGGCCGAGTGCCCGGTGCGCGACTCCAAGATTGTAATGAGCGGAAACATCTTCGGGATTCTCGGCAACCGCTTCTTCGAGCCTTTGCGATGCGAGAGAGAACCTGCCTTCGTCAATTGCCCCGATACCAAGCTCGAGCGCGGAGGGTTCCGCGGCCGTCTGTCCTTCGGCCCCCGCCCCGAAGATACATACCGCACACAGCGAGCATAACGCAACAGCCGTCCCGAACGCTTTTTGCGGCAAAAGAACAATCATATCCGTACCTTTTCAGTGAAACTGTTTTATAGCAGATTATCCCGGTCATACAAAGCAAATCTCGAATGTAATTGCCCCGAAGTTGCTTCAGCGCGAGGCCCGTTCAGCTTCCCGGATCACGTCATCGGCCTCGGCCTGACTGCCGGCGGATACGCCCAGCAGTAAACCGGAGGGATCGAGTTCCCGGCAGAGCACCGGGACTTCGGCGGGCCTGCACCCGGCGTGAATAAGTTTGCCGCCGGCCTGTATGCGTTTGAGGAGGTCTATCCAGTCGGTCATTTCTCCCCCGCCCGCTCCCTGTACCCACTGTATGGCGTCCAGTTCCTCGATTGCCAGAAGCGACTCAAGGTGGCGGACCGCGCCGGGTCCGTCCAGGTGGTATATGGTTCGATCGATTGCCCCGGCCTGCTCGACGATGAAAGGCAGGAAGTATTCGTCGTACATGTCCCTGGAGATAAGACACGAGAAGTCGGACTGCAGATCGCTCATCGGCTGTTCGCTCCAGACTCCCAGCCAGCAGAGGTACCCGCCGGTCTCCCTCGCGATAGCCGTGCATCGCCTGTATGCTTCAAACCACGCGTCCTGAACCTTGCGCAGTGCGGGTTTTATCCGTTCGGGGCAGTCGTAAAAATCCATTGCCAGTTTCTGGGCCTCGCGCAGGCCGGAGAGCACTTCCGTCGGGCCGTTCAGATCCGGCACCCCGACAAAGGCGTCGTAACCGCGTTCTTTAATGAACTTCACACCCGCTTTCAGGAGCCGTTCGCTCTTCCGCCACCAGGTGTTGTTCTCGTCGAACTCAAGAGACGGAGCTTCATCCCAGTCTTCAATTATCGGATTGGACCAGGTGGTGTTTTTGGAAAGGTAAACGTTGGGGCCCCCCAGGTATTTCGTGGTTATTGAAACGATGCCTACGGAGACCGGGAAGACCACCGGCATTGCCTCGGCGGCGTAATACGTTGAAAGAAGCCTGTGTTCAAGGCGCGGGAGTACGTATTCGGGGTCGGTCCACCACGCGTCCATATCGTCGGTGACGGGCCCGTCGTAAGGTGTGGCGCCGTCCCGCGGAGCGTAAATCTGGAGAATCGGCCTGCCCGTGTTTTCACGGCGCCACCAGGCCTCGACGCGTTCCTGTGCTTCGGCCAGGTCCGGTTTAATCTGTGTCATGGCAAAACCTTTTTTACTGACAAATATTCAGATTCAAGTATTACATGCCCCTATATAATCCCATCCGTGTTCTTCCGGCGCAAGATTGTTCCCCTTGCCCTATTTGCCGACATCGATCCACACCGGGCTGGTCCACTGGTGTGAGCCGTCGGAAGATTCGATCCGGGCGTAATAAACTACAAAAGGTTCGGGGTGGAACTTCGAGTCCCGCAGTGCGGCTTTCTCAAGCGGTTCGTCGTCCCGGAACAGCACTTCGTTAACAGCGGCCATGGCTTCGGGACCGCCCGCGGTCATGGAAGCGAATTCCTCTCCATTCCGCATCAGAATGATTTTGCCGCCCGGAGCAACATCCGGTGTAAAAAGCACCCGCACTGTTCTTCCGGAGTTGAGCGCCTTGTCCGCCGGCGCTTCCCGGCCCATGGGGATGTCGTTGACTTTCATATCCACGATAGAACGCGAATGCGTTGAGGCGTAGACGTTTCTTTGCCTCATGGCCCTGAACAGGGATTCCCGGGTCAGTTCCCCCGTCCGGACAGCGGAAAGGCCTTTATGGCTGAATCCGTTCAACGTCGGATTGCGGAAAGGTTCAATGCGGTGGTGGTGAACGCCTCCGGGAAGTGTGGCGTGATCGTCGCTCGAAGCCATGACTCCGAACCGGGTCCCGGCCTTGAGGGCGTCAACAAAATATGAGGGCGCCTCGTTGTTGCCCCCGCTCACAGGCAGACGGGAATGGCGTTTCTCGGAAGAACCCCAGCTGGAATAAATTTCGAAAAGCGGTTCTCTTTCCGGGTCGTAGTAATCTTCGTCCCAGGAACGGTATTTGCGCGCCCTGCCGGTATGATGCGGAATGGTGAAGTAGGCTTTCTTGTTTCCGTCGAGCTGTTTCCACAGGTCCCTCAGATGCACTCTGGGCGCGGTGCCGTGCATGTCCTCCCGTTCAACCCAGAAATAAGGCGCATCATCATCGAGATAATAAACGTTGTTGTCTCCTCCCCATCCCTGCGCGTGGGAGCTTTCAAAGGCCAGGAAGGTTACGAAACGGTTCGGTTCATTACAGGAACGGGCCAGTTCCTGCAGGCGGGGCCAGCGTTTCCTGTCCGAAACAATGCCCCGCAGATGGTCGGCCGGGGCGGCAAAATCGAGAAGCGAAACGTCGCGCGCGTACATGTAGCACCATTCGGGGTCGAGACAGCGCCACGCGTGGCAGTTGGAATAAGACGTGTGGACGTGAATGTCTCCCCAGAACAGGCGGTACGGGGGGTCCTTGAAAACCCAGGCGGGGTTCGAGGTTATATCGGCCGTGCGGCCGCGGATTCCGGTTCCTTCCACCCGTGCGCGTATCAGCGCGGTTTCGGGTCCGGTTGCTTCAAGACCGGTTATGGCGCCGGTGCTTTCCCCGGGATCGAGACGGAAAGTCGACGGAAGGCCTTCTATGCCCATGCTGTTTTCCAGGTTGAGAGTATGCCCCGTGCCTGCCAGGGGGAGCGCGTCCGAACCGGTAACGCTGATTCCGGCGCTGAAGGTTTCCCCTTCGGCGAGTATCGACGGGATTACGATCTGAATACGGGTGTTTATAAGTTCGGCTACGGAGCGGGTCTCGTCCATGTATCTGTTCACGTGTATGCCTTTCTCAAACGGTCGGCGCGGTGCCGTCTTCGTGGTCCTCTTCCTTCCATTCGGTATTGTGACTCGGGAGCAGGGCTCCTGTCTCTTTCTGCCATGCGGTAAGCATCCCTGAAAGTTCTCCGCGCTTTTCCGGGAGTTCCCCGGAAAGATCGCGCTGTTCTCCGATGTCTTCACGCAAATTGTGCAGGACCTCACTGCCGTCTTCGAAAAAACGGGTGAGCTTGAAATCCCCTGCGCGCACGGAGCATCCGGGATAACCGCCGCAGTTGCTGTAGTGAGGGTAATGCCAGTAAACCGGGCCGCGTTCGAACGGCTTTTCCGACAGGGCCGGCACGATGCTCTTGCCGTCAACGTGCTGATCGGGAATGGGGTCCAGCCCCGCGAGTTCCAGGAGGGTCGGATAGAAATCCACGGAAGTCACGGGTTCACTGCACGACGTTCCCGGTTTTACCGCCCCGGGGTACCGGAACACCAGGGGCTCGCGCGTGCCGCCTTCCTGCATCCAGCCTTTTCCGTTTGCAAGGGGGCCGTTCGAGGTGGGAGGGTTGTTTCCGGTGGATAACCCGCCGTTGTCCGATGTGAAAACCACTATGGTGTTGTCGCGCACACCCGCTTCGTCCAGGGCGGAAAGTACGCGCCCCACGTTGCGGTCCAGGTTGAGCACCATGCCCGCGTAGGCGGGGTTGGACTGGATGCGCCGGTGCGCCACGCGTTTATGCCGCGATCCTTCATAGGGGTAGAATTCCCGTTCCTCCATGTTTCCGCCGGTATCCAGGCCCATCTCGCGGGCTTTCTTCTCGAAGTGTGCGACATCGTCCGGTTTGGCTTCGACGGGCGTGTGGACACTGTAATACCAGAGGTTCAGGAAGAAAGGCCGGCCGCCGGCCCCGCGAATCAGTTCTATTGCCCGGTCCGTCAGGTAGTCGTCGAGGTGGGTGTTTTCCGGCACGTCCTTTCCGGAAAGATTAGGCAGGTGCCACGGGGCGAAGTATCCCTTGCACGGCATTCCCCATTGATTGCCGCCGATGTTTATGTCGAACCCCCTGTTCTCCGGGTAGGCGTCGGGATACCCGAGGTGCCATTTGCCGAGGTGCCATGTTGCGTATCCCGCGCCGCCAAAGGCGTGCGCCAGGGTTTGTTCGTTGCCCGGTATACAGTCGATATAAGGGGCGTCTATTACTCTGCCGCGCAGTGGATGGCCGTGCTTGGTCCAGTCAATGTAGTTTGTGAGTTTCAGACGCGCGGGATACTTGCCCGTCATGATCGCCGCGCGGGTGGGCGAACAGACCGGGCAGGCCGCATAGCCGTCGCTGAAGTGCATGCCTTCGCCGAACAGCTTGTCGATATTCGGGCTTTCGTAGAATTTGCTTCCGTAACAGGCAATATCGCGCCAGCCCATGTCGTCGATGAGAATAAATACAACGTTCGGTTTCCGCATGGTTTGCTCCGTGTATGAAATCCGTTCCCCGGAAAAGCGCCGGGGTCGCACTGCCCCATGAATGACACGAAACGGTTTCCGTGTCCAGTTTTCATGACATCCGGATTCCGCGGGTATGGGGATATTCTTAACGGACCGGACATGGAAGCTCTGGTGTCATATGCTCTGATCGGTTATTGTTCCGGGAATATCGATTAGTCTGCGTGTATGTTATGAGTTCTTTTCATCTGGGAGTACTGTTCGGCATTCTGTCCGCCTTCACGGGCACGGCCGTTACCTTGTGGTCGCGTGAGATTCAGCATCGCGAGGGCCCGTGGCGGTATATGGCCATCATTACGCTGGGACCCGCGTTGCTGGGCGGAAGCTCATGGGTCGTGGCACAGCCCGCGTGGTCGCGCGAACTGGTTGTTTCGGCGGGCCTCGCCTCAATTCCGGCCCTGATCGGCATGTTCATGCTGGGCCTGGCCACCAGGTCGGGTCACGTCAGTCACGTTGCCCCCGTCATGGGAACACGCGTACTGATCGTTACAGGCATGGCCGCGGCCTTCGGGTTCGAACCGGCTCTTCCGCGATTCTGGGTATCGGCCATCATAATCTTTGTGGCCCTTTTTCTCGTGAAGGGCAATCGCCGGCTTTTGAGCAGACCGTGGCAGGTCATTGACAAGACGCTGGTTCTGACGATTCTATCCTGCGCGTCCTTCGGCCTGGCGGACCTGGTAACACGCCGCCGCATGGCCCTGTACGATTTAAGCGCGTGGGACTTTATATGCGTGTCGTGGGTTTTGCGCGGCGTCGTGATGCTGGTGTCTTACGTGTTGATATGCAGAGCCGTCCGCACGCGCCTGTTTCTCAAGGAATCGCGTACCTTCTGGGCCAGCGCGCCGTTTTACTGCGTGCACGGCTTCGTAATTGTGAATGCGTTCAAGCTTACGGATTCCGCCATCCTGGTCAACGTGCTCACCAACCTGCGCGGCATTGTGGCGGTTTTCGCCGTGCTTGTCCTGCACCGTTTCAACATGACGCGGAACGAAAGACTTACGGGGCCTCTTTTCGCGGTCCGGCTCGCCGGTTCCGTCCTGATTCTGCTGGCCATATACATCGCGCTGAAGGGATTGCCGGCCTGACAGGGAAGGCTATTCGGTGCATACCCGGTAAGCCATTTCGCACCAGTCGATTACACGCTGAACGTCGCCGCGGACGGTGCTTATGTCCTTCATGATAATCTCGCACGGCATCTCGCCCGATTGTTCGAGACGCGCGCGGATATCCGCCTCGGCACGGGCCGCGTCAAACTTATCTTCGGCGAGAATTGATGGATTCGGTTTGTGGCTGAAGACGTAAGTTTCCGCCGCTCCGTCCCTTGCTTTTCCCACATCACACCACGGGCTTATGGAAATCTTGCGGAGCCGCGGCACTTTTGCCATCAGATGCATCTTGTTGTGCAGGGGCTCACAGCATCCGTAGTAATTCAGGCCACAGCGTTCCATGACCTCAATCTCGTACTTCAGCGCGAATTCCTCGTGCATCTCCGGTGACACTTCCGAGAATATCTGCGGCGTAGCGCCGCCCCACAAATCCATGGGCGTAAAATGCCCCGGCCCGGCATCCGGCCCGGGAAGCGACTTCGTGAATCCCGCGGCGCCCGAACCGACTCGAAGCAGGGGATGAGGCGCGCTGTAGAGGCCCAGCTCTTCGAGCTGGCGCATTCTCTCGAGCATAGAATCCGTCACCCGGCGCATCAGGGCGTGGATGTAATCCGGCCGCATAGCCAGGTCCATGAGCGCTTCAGTTACTCCCGTCCACCTGACCACCTCGTCCCACGCGGGAAAGAAATTCTTTCTCGGCCCGGCTGATTCCGGGGGAAAAATATCGCCGAACATTTTCTCGCGGAAAGCCCGGCGCTGTTCGGTTTTGTCTTTCTCATGGCGGACGCGGGGCATTTGCACAAGTTCAACGTCTTCCATGCTCTTTATGACGGGTTCATAGTCGTGGGACAGAACATAGGAATCGCCCTGCTCGATTCGCGTCTCGCTCACCTGCACGCCGTAGCCCGTACCCGAGATGACTTTACCGAAATAGCTTTTGTCTTCGGCCACTTCGTCACACGGCAGGTGCCGTTGAGTGAACAGGCGCGTGCGCATTTCGAATTCCACCTGGCGGCACGCGTGGTTGTCACACCGCAGTTTCAGTTCATCAACTTTTTCGGAAAATTCGCCCCATGGTATTTCCGTAATCCACAACATGGGCCTCTGGGGTTCCAGGTCGTTCAGGCGCCTCCAGCCTTCCATGCGTTCTTTCTGAACAGGCTGTGCCGCCGTCTCCGCCATCTCCCCGGCCAGTTTCCGAAGAATATCCCGATCGTCTGATTTAATACTCATAAAGCCCTGATCGTATCAGAAGTCTGCAGCAACAGAACATTTCAAAGTCAAGTGCGTATCTTTACCGCCGGGAAATGCCGGTTCAATCAGAAATTCAGTCATATGCCCCGAAGGCACTTTTTTCTTGTTTCCGCATGCCGTCGCTTCGTCTATACTATCCCCTGGCTTCTTACAAGAAAAGAGGCGGATAAATATGGAAATGATCATTAGAATAGTCGCGCTTGTTTTTTCAATAGTCGTCCACGAAGTCTGTCACGGCTATGCGGCCTACCGCCTCGGCGACCCCACCGCCAGGGACGCCCGGCGTCTCACTCTCAATCCGCTGGCTCACATCGATCCAATCGGCACTGTTCTTCTGCCGCTGATTCTCGTGGTGATGAACAGCCCCGTTCTCTTCGGTTACGCCAAGCCCGTTCCTTTCAACCCGGCCTATTTCCGCAACGCCAAGAAAGGCATCATGATTGTCGGCGCTGCGGGACCGGCTTCCAACCTGGTCCTTGCGGTGATTGCAGGGTTGTTATTTCATCTCCTGCCCGTGGGCGTTATCGGTTTCTTCCTTGTGCACCTGTGTATCATAAATGTTGTTCTGGCGATATTTAACCTGATCCCAATTCCTCCCCTTGACGGTTCGCGCGTGGTAACCGGTTTCCTGCCCGATCACATGATCCGCGGGTATCTCAGTATTGAACGATATGGTTTCCTGGTAACCTTCGCGTTCTTGTACCTGGGTATTCTCGATTTCATCATCTGGCCCATCGCGGACGGCCTTCTGCGCTTTCTCCTGTAGTCCGAGCTAGCCCCTATACAAGCGCGATTTAATTAGAGAAAGGATGACTAAAAACTCGAAATGCCCGCCAGTATTGGTTAAAGTAAAGATATTGAAAACCACAAAAACCAATGAAAGGGGGCATTTCAAGTGAGCAGATCCTACCGCAAAATCATCCGTAACCGCAAGGAAAGAATTGAACGTCGGCTGGCCCGCAAACAATATGA
>JAWODU010000014.1:0-8183 GCA_046483125.1 Kiritimatiellia bacterium | reverse complement strand
TGCCAATGTGGGGCAGAGGGGCCTTCCCCCCGCGCCACGCAGCTTGGAGCGCGGGAGGGGTTCGGGGTCTCTGGGCTCTGTTCTTGCCCTGTAGCCCCGCGTCACGCATTTCGTTCGCAAATCGAACCGCGATCTCACCGCTTCTGCTTCGTTTCCGCGGGCTGAGCGTATACGAATACAGCTCAGCCCGCGGGGCCTTGCAGAAGCGGCAAGCTTGCGATCCGATTTGCGAATCCTCCGGAAGCGAAATGCGTGACGCAACAGCCCGCATCGCTGGCGGCGACTGGAAGCTCTACTGCGCCGCCGGGCGCGATGCAATGGAAGCAGAGCAGGAGAGGCATTGCCCGTAATCGTCATCCGAAATGGCAGGGGGTAGACCAGGTGTTGGGACTAAGTGTAAGGACCAGGTGTCCCGCCCCTCTCCCATCTTAATCCCAATCTTAATCTGCCACTCTTACTTGACCCGCTTTGTCGCCACGCTTTCCGCCGCGGCCGCGGCGGACGGTTACACTTAGCCGCCAAACTTGATCGATTCCTGCTCAAGAACTACGGCGAAAGCGGGTCGAGTAAGCGTAAACGACCAGGTGTTGGGACTAAGTGTGGGGACCAGGTGTTTGTTCCCTGCGATCTTAATCTCTCCTGATTTCATATGAAATTCCTTGTCTTGCGCATGTCGGGGGTGTTTGTATAATGCGGGTTTTGAATTGAGGGGACTTGAGGCGGACGAACAGGTGTAAAGCTGTCTGAAACAGCGGGCTTTTCGTGATCCGCATGTCGTTTCGCTCGTTCTCGGTGCGGCTTTCCCAAGCCGCCCCTCCG
The DNA here is from genome assembly GCA_046483125.1 of Kiritimatiellia bacterium. Classification (GTDB taxonomy): domain Bacteria; phylum Verrucomicrobiota; class Kiritimatiellia; order UBA8416; family JAWODU01; genus JAWODU01. The sequence continues at coordinate 7,364 of JAWODU010000014.1, read as the reverse complement.
AGGGAGTGAGCGCGCCTGCTTACGCCTCCCGGCGGCAGACGCGTTCAATAACCCGCTCAACGACATGCGGATCACGAAAAGCCGATTGCGCGGTATTGCAGATTGCAGACGGCTTGGCCGGAGGTATACAGGAAGAGGGGTAGTAAGTTTGTTATGAAGGGTATTGCAGTCAAGGACGTAAGGAATTTTATGATCGCGGGGCATACGGGAAGCGGGAAGACAACGCTTGTGGACGCTCTGCTTGAGAAGCTGGGCCTGAACAACAGGATGGGTTCGGTGGATTCCGCCTCGAGCATGGCCGATTATACCGACGAGGAAAAGGAACGAAAGACCACGATATACGCGAAGCCGTTCAGCGGAACATACAAGTCGAGCGGCGGAAAGAACACGGGGATGATCTTCACGGACACTCCCGGTTACGAGGACTTCTTCGGGCAGGTGGCTGCAGGCGGGCGCTCCGCCGAAAGCGCGCTGATCGCGGTGGACGCGGGGTCGGGCGTTCAGATAGGCACGCACAGGGTCTGGAGATACTGCCAGCAGAACGAACTGCCAAGGGGAATAGTTGTAACGGGCCTGGATCGCGAAAACGCGGACTTTTCCAAAACACTTGAATCCATTCAAAGTTGTTTCGGATCAAAATGCGTGCCCGTGGTACTGCCCGGCGGGAACGGTTCCCCGGCGGACGTGCTGGCCGGAGGCGGCGGGGCTGAGGTCGAAAAGGCGCGAAGCGGCCTGGTGGAACTCGCGGCGGAAACGGATGACGCGCTCATTGAAAAATTTTTGGGCGGCGAAGAGCTGTCGGCCGAAGAACTGGGCAGCGGTCTCAGGGCCGCGATGGCGGGCGGAGGACTGGTTCCCGTGTTCGCGTGCGCGCCGTTGAAGGGTCTGGGACTGGACGAACTGCTTGAAGGTGTCGTCCGGCTTTTCCCGTCGCCGGAAGACAGACCCGTTAAAGACAGCGGCGGCAACGTCATTGGAACCGCCCCCGGTGATCCTTTCGCGGGGTTCGTGTGGCGCACGGTGAACGATGAGTTTATCGGCCAGCTTACCTTTGTCCGTGTCCTGGGAGGGACCCTGAAAGGCGAAGGGCAAATACTCAACGCGGGGAAGGGCGAAACCGAACGGGTCACTTCCATGCTGACGGTCAACGGCAAATCGCAAACCGGGGCGGACGAGGCTGAGGCCGGAGATATAGTGGCTTTGCCCAAACTGAAATCCACGACGGTGGGAGACACCCTGTGCAGGCCCGGCAAAAAGGTGGTGTGTCCCGGTATAGATTTCCCCAAGCCCACCATGTTCATGGCGGTGGCGGCGAAAACCAGGGCCGATGAAGACAAGCTGGGAACCGCGTTGAGCAGAACGACAGAGGAGGACCCGACTTTGAACGTGGATCGTAACCGTGAAACGAAAGAGACGGTTATTTCAGGGCTCGGCGATGTGCATATTGAAGTGGCCGTGGAGCGCATGAAACGCCGGAGTAACGTTGACGTAGTACTGAGTACCCCGAAGGTGGCTTACCGCGAAACCGTAACGGCGACAGGCGAAGGCCGCTACAAGCATAAGAAACAGTCCGGCGGCCGGGGGCAGTACGGCGAGGTGTATCTCAGAGTGGAGCCGAAGCAGGAGGACGATGAGGAATGGTTTGCCGACGCTATCGTGGGAGGGGCCATTCCGGGCAACTTCATACCGGCGGTTCAGAAAGGCGCGGTTGAAGGCATGGCGTCGGGCGCAATAGCGGGGTATCCGGTAACGGGTGTCAAGGTTACGGTTTACGACGGATCGTTCCATGAGGTCGACTCGTCCGAAATCGCGTTCAAGATAGCCGCTGCAAGGGCATTGAAAGAGGCGATGTCGAACGCCAGGCCGGTCTTGCTGGAACCGATAATGAGGGTGAAGGTCGCGGTTCCCAAGGAGTACATGGGAGATATAACGGGCGACCTCAACCAGAAACGCGGAAGAATACTTGGAATGGACAGCGATGAGGGCCTGCAGGTTATAACGGCGGACGTTCCGCAGGCGGAAATCTTCCGGTACGGCGCGGAACTGAGAAGTATGACGGCCGGGCACGGAGGATTCGAGATGGAATTCGACAGGTATGAGAATGTGCCTTCGAACGTGACGCAGAAGATAGTGGCGGAGAAAGAAAGGGAGAAGGAAGAAAGTTAAGACGGGGAACAGGTTGACGATTACGGACGATCCCGTGACCACGTTGTCACGTGGAACGGAACTCACGTGGCGATTACGGACCACGAGGGGAACTCTCCCTGCCGTCCATCGTAATCGTCGCGCGTAATCGTGAGGCGAAACGGAAAGAAAAACGGGGGAGAAGGCACAGATCCGGCCAACCCCCTGCAAGAGAGCGAATTAGACAGAAAAGTGTGCTGTCAGCTTTGACAGAACTTTTTTACAGCGGGGTGGTTTTATGAGCGGACACAGTAAATGGAAGACGATCCAGCATAAAAAGGGCGCCGCCGACGCCAGACGCGGCAAGATATTCAGCAAGATCAGCAGGGAACTGATGGTTGTGGCGCGCAAGGGCGGCAGTAATCCCGACAGAAATCCAGCGTTGCGGACTGTAATACAGAAGGCGAAGAGCGCGAACATGCCGGGCGACAACGTCGAGCGAGCCATTAAAAAGGGCTCAGGCGAACTGGAAGGCACGAAATTCGAAGAAATCACTTACGAAGGGTACGCTCAGGGCGGCGTGGGTTTCATAGTGACGCTGTTGACCGATAACAAGAACAGAACCGCTTCGGAAATAAAACATCTGTTTACCAAACACGGCGCCAGTCTCGCGGGTCAGGGTTCGGTGAGCCACGGTTTCGAGCGCAAGGGACAGATTTTCGTGGATTCTTCCGCCGTGGAAGAAGAAAAACTTATGAACATTGTACTGGAGGCGGGCGCTGAAGACATGAGCCGGGACGGCGAGCAGTACGAGATTCTGACAGAGCCGACGCGTCTCGCGGAGGTAACCGAAGCGTTGGAACAAGAAGGGGTCCCCGCCGCGAGCGCCCAGGTATCGCTGGTTCCGTCCACGCTGGTTCCCGTGGCGGATAAAGGCGCCGCGGCTTCTCTTCTGAAGTTCCTTGCGGAACTTGAAGATAACGACGATGTCCAGGACGTTTATTCCAACATGGATATAGCGGACGACATTTTCAAGGAACTGGATTCGGAGTAAGCCGATTGCGTGTTCTCGGCATTGACACGTCTCTGCGTTCAACGGGTATAGGCGTCGTTGAGGCGGAAGGCAACTGCCTGAGGGCGGTGACCCGCAGGACAATCAAGGCGCCGCGGGACCGGCCCGTTTCGGAGTGTCTTCGCCGGCTGAACGAAGGCATTGCCGAAGTAATTGAAACCACCGCCGCGGAAGAAGCGGCCGTGGAAGGCGGCTTTTACTGCAGGAACGTCAGAACCGCCATGGTTCTGGGCGAAGCAAGGGGAGCGGCAATAGCGTCGTGCGCGTCACAGGGAGTCGCTGTTTACGAGTATTCGCCCAGGCGCGTAAAACAGGCGGTGGTCGGCACCGGCTCGGCCGACAAGAGCCAGGTGCGGAGGATGCTGATGTCGATTCTGGGTCTCCGGGAGGAACCCGGCGAAGACGAAGGCGACGCGCTGGCCATCGCGGTTTGTCATCTGCACAGCAGAACATCGTACCAGGCGCTCCAGCCTGAGAGTATTTAGGGTAGTGTCAAAAGTTCCATAAAAAACGGATGTAGGACAAGTTGGAACACTTCATCGCACACTTAACCGCTACCCTTTGTCGTATACGCTTAAACGACTCTGTTGGAACGGCCCGCACGTGACGAGTAAGCAGGTCGGTTAAGGGTGTGCGTCCGCCGCGGCGGAAAGGGTGGCGGTTAAGAAAGCGTTTAAGTGTATTGGGAAAAGAGGGGAGAGAGTCGAAAAACGGCTAATGACCTGAAACAAGGACAGTTACACAGATAAGTATGCTGTCAGCTTTGACAGAACGGTATTTAGAATGAGGGGCGGAACATGATAGCTTTTGTTGAAGGAAAGATTGCCGAGAAACAGCCCACCCGGGTCGTGGTGGAGGTGGGAGGCGTGGGCTATGAAATATTCATTCCCTTGAGCAGTTACGACCGCATGGCCGGTGTCGGTGAAAAGTGCCGCCTGCTTACCTGTGATTACCAGAGGGAGGAAGCGCATCAGCTTTTCGGTTTCATAACCGGGGAGGAAAGGCACATATTCACTCTTCTGCTCGGTATAACGGGTATCGGGCCGAAGCTGGCGTTGAGCGCGCTGAGCGGATTGTCGGTAGAGGAGTTCCGCAGGGCGGTTGCCGAACGCGACGTTAAAAGAATAAGCTCCATCTCAGGCGTGGGCCGCAAGACCGCCGAACGCATCGTTCTTGAACTGCATGACGCGCTTGGCGAAATTGACGACGCCCGTCTGGCCGCGGCCGGCGGCGACAGCCGGATGAACGACGCCGTTCTGGCGCTGACGGCCCTGGGTTACAGGGAAGACGCCGCGCGGAAAATGGTAAAATCGACCATGGGCGCGGGCGCCGATTCAAAGATCGCGGTCGAAGAAATCATCAAGCGCGCCCTCGGCGGGTAATCCGGCAATTCAGTTCCGGTCATGAAGTCTGCTTTCAATCTGTGTTCGTCATTTGAACCCGTAGGAGACCAGCCCTCGGCGATAGAAGAGCTCTGCTCGGGTCTGGAAAGGCCGGAAAGATTTCAGACTCTGGAAGGCGTGACGGGATCGGGCAAGACGTTCACGATGGCCAACGTGATCGCCCGCCACGGACGGCCGACCCTGATTATTTCGCACAACAAGACCCTGGCGGCACAGCTTTACGGAGAGCTTCGCAATTTCTTTCCCGATAACGCGGTTGAATACTTCGTAAGCTACTACGACTACTACCAGCCGGAGGCCTACATACCCCAGACGGACACATACATCGAAAAGGACGCCTCCATCAACGAACAGATAGAATGTTACCGTCTCTCTGCGACCAACTCGCTCATGCGCCGCGGGGACGTAATTGTCGTTGCCTCGGTATCGTGTATTTACGGTCTTGGCTCCCCTGAGGATTATCGGAGCATGCTGGTGGAAGTGAGGAAAGGTCAGACGGTCGAACGGGATGAAATTCTGCGCGGGCTTGTGGACATCCATTATCGCCGGAATGATTACGCCCCGGAACCGGGGACTTTCAGGGTACGCGGAGATGCGGTGGACGTTTTTCCATCGTACTCGAAGCAAGGAATTCGATTGGATTTCTTCGGGGATGAGGCGGAGCGGATATTGGAGATCGATCCCGTGACCGGAAACGCAGTAGGGGAAACGGAAACCGCCTTGATTTCGCCGGCCAGGCATTTCGTGATGCCTTACGAAAAGATAGAGACTGCCATAAGCGCCATACTGGAAGAGTTGAAGGAAAACGTGGCCCGGTTCGAAAATGAGGGCAAACTGCTGGAAGCTCAGCGTATTCAGAGCAGGACAATGTACGACATCGAGATGCTCAGGGAAATAGGCTATTGCGCGGGCATAGAAAATTACTCGCGGCACCTGAGCGGACGCGCCGAGGGAGAGCCGCCGGCGACCCTGCTGGATTATTTCCCCGGGGAGTTTTTAACGATAATAGATGAATCACACGTAACATGGCCGCAGATACGCGGAATGTACAACGGGGACAGGGCAAGAAAAAGGACCCTTGTTGAACACGGGTTCAGATTGCCGTCGGCCATGGATAATCGGCCTCTTAACTCGGATGAATTTCTTGATAGAACAGGATTGACTGTTTTTACGACGGCGACGCCGGGACCATTCGAAAGAAGCGTGTGTCCGGAACCGGTCCGGCAATTGATACGCCCTACCGGCCTGGTCGATCCGCCCGTTGAAGTGCGCCCGCTGGAAAACCAGGTGGACGACATTATGGATGAAATCAGGACGTGCGCCGGGCGGGGAGAAAGAAGTCTTGTGACTACCCTGACCAAGAGGACGGCCGAAGATCTGGCGGAGTATCTGAAAGGCTGTGGTTTGAGGGTCGAGTATCTCCATTCGGAAATCCAGTCTCTGGAACGTGTGAATATCATAAACCGTCTGCGAAGCGGGGATTTCGATTGCCTGATAGGAATCAACCTTCTGCGAGAGGGCCTGGATCTTCCCGAAGTGGCTCTCGTGGCGATCCTGGACGCGGATAAGGAGGGTTTTCTCAGGTCGGAGACTTCGCTGATCCAGGTGGCGGGCAGAACGGCGCGCCACGTCGGGGGCCGGGTGATTCTTTACGCCGAGAGCTTAACGGGCTCGATGCGGAGAATGCTGGAAGTAACGGAGGCGAGACGGAGAAAGCAGATTGATTACAATAAAAAGCACAATATCACGCCTCGCACAATTGAGAAAGAAATACAGGATCACATGCTCCTGAGGCGGGAAAGCGAGGAAATTGAAGAGAAGGTTGTCCGGGATGGAGGAGAGTCATACGATGTTTACAGGGCCGAGGCGGATCTGAAGAGAGAAATGCTTGAGGCCGCCGAAGCGCTCGAATTTGAACGGGCCGCCGTCCTGCGCGACCGGATTGAGGAACTGAAGCACTCACGCGGCTCGACCGGGAAGGCGCGAGATCAAAAAAAACCTTAAAAAGTGGTTGACACAAACTCCGAGTCTGGTAGCTTTTGGCGCGATTTTGTTTCGGGATGGCGGGGACCAATAACTCTTTAAGCAGCAGAGCTACTCTCTATTGATACTCGATCAGGAGTAGGCAGGGGGAGTAGTACTCTGTTGTTTTCTTGTGTTTGGCGCCCATCGGTGAGCGGCACGGGACCGAGGCCCATGTAGCTCAGTCGGCAGAGCACATCCTTGGTAAGGATGAGGTCAGCGGTTCGATCCCGCTCATGGGCTCCAAATTTTTTTGCAGTGAGTGTCAGGATAAAGAACATAAGCAGGAGGATAAGCCATGGCTAAGGAAAAATTCGACCGGACAAAGCCGCACATAAACGTGGGGACAATCGGGCACGTGGATCACGGCAAAACCACGTTAACCGCGGCGATAACGAAAGTACAGTCTCTTAAGGGGATGGCTGAAGAGCAGACCTATGATCAGGTCGCCAAAGCGTCCGAAGCGCACGGCCGCCGCGATTCCTCCAAGATTCTCACTATCGCTACCGCGCACGTTGAGTACAGCACGGACAAGCGGCATTACGCTCACGTTGACTGCCCGGGCCACGCGGATTACGTGAAGAACATGGTAACGGGCGCGGCGCAGATGGACGGCGGCATCGTAGTTGGCCGTCGACCACATGCGTGGTGAGTTCTTCAACCCCCGATTGGCCAACCGTGATGATCGCGAGAACTACAGCCCGGATGAGGACGCGCTCTCACGGGCTGGCAAATTCGTTGAC
>JAWODU010000034.1:0-2891 GCA_046483125.1 Kiritimatiellia bacterium | reverse complement strand
CTCAACGATACGCTCCATCAACTACATGCATTCGAAAAAATGGAGTACATCAACCATTCTCCCGATACGCTTCATTTCATCTGGTTCCATTTGTGGCCGAATGCCTACTCGGACAACAACACCCCATTAGCCAAACAGGTATTCAGGGTGAACGGGAATTCAAAGTTATTCGATGATCCGGAATTGAGCGGATTTATTGATTCACTTGACTTTAAAGTAAACGGCAGGCAGGTTCAGTGGAACTTATTTCCTGGCCAGCCGGACATTTGCCGGATTGAACTGAACGAACCCCTGAATGCCGGCGACACAATACATATTACTACTCCCTTCCGTGTAAAAATTCCCAAAGGCGTGACATCCAGGTTAGGCCATATCAGAGAATCCTATAAAATTTCGCAGTGGTATCCCAAACCGGCAGTTTATGATCGGGATGGTTGGCATCAAATGTCTTATCTCGATCAGGGTGAATTTTATCCTACCGCGACAAAAATGGATGTAGGACGAGTTGGGACACTTAATCGCACACTTAACCGCTACTCCGCCGCGGCGGAAAGGGTGGCGGTTAAGAAAGCGTTTTAGTGTATTGAAACAGGGGAGAGAGCCAGGATGTGGCCAACCCCCTGCAACAGAGCGAATTAGACAGAAAGTTTGCTGTCAGCTTTGACAGAACGTTCAGGCCTGAAAGGAGACACTTGATGAAGAAGAAAGCGATGCACCTGGATATCGAACTGGACCCCGAAACAGGACAGATGATGTCCATTACCGACGCGAACGAAAAAATGGAGGTGCTCCGGTTTAAAAGCGGACACGAGGTGGAAATAAACGGCCGCGCGCTCAAAACCGCTTGCCTGGGCCACGGAAAGCACTGGGGAGGAATCTTATCGGAATTCGACATACAGGACATGCAGGGCTACGAGGCCGGCGTCCGTTACAGGCTCAAAAGATACATTGTGCCAGGGGGACGGGGTAATCACACCGGAAGAGTAAAGTCCGCCCATATCAGGTATACACTGCGCCGTGTTCCGTGGGGAGACTGGCAGGACAAAATACAGATGATATGGGGGGCGCCGCTGGAATCGCCGGAAATTGTTCATTCCGTGACCTCTTTTTGCGCGCCGACGGATTTCTTCGGATCGGACACCCGCATGCGGGCGGTCGCGATCGGCGGTTCCGGTCCCAGGGAACACGTGAGCTTCGAGGAAGGACCGGTCGAAGAGGTAATTCCCTGGCTGAAAACGTGGTTCAGGAGCGTTTTCCCGGGACAGTGTTCGGTTCCCGGCGCTTTTTATTACAATCCCTCGGACGAAAGATGGGTATGGGTTGTCGCGCGTCACATGGACGTGGGCGGGCGGATCGAGTACGGCGAGGACGGACAGCGGTTCCGCTGTTTTTTCCATAAACCCATGGCCGTGCACGACGAAATAATGCTGCCGACGGTTTCGCTTTACTACGGACGGGGAATGGCGGATGCGGATTACGTGACAGCACGTTTCTTCGATCTCTACGAAGAGCCGCCCCGGTGGTGGTACGACACAACGTGGTTCTGGCTCCATCCCATGTGGCAGCCAGACGGGACTTTCCGGGATACAGAGAAGGCGGTTGATATTCTTGCCGACGAGTGCGGCGTAAACGGTTTCGGACTGGCCGTTCATGAAATCCCATCGGCCGGGCAGGACATTGAAAACCGTTCGCCCAAGGCTTCGCCTCTTCTCGGCGGCGACGACGGTCTGAAACGGCTTGCGGACAAGATCAGGGAAAAAGGCGCGCATTCCTACGTGTGGACGTGCCGCTACGGCAAACTCGCGGGAGGAACACCCGCCAACTGGCAGGAAAGGTGGTCCCTGCGGGGAGTGGACGGCCGGGCGCTGGGCGGCCACTACCGCTACTGTGACAGTCACTGTCCGGAATACCAGGAATGGATACTGCGATGGGTTGACTATTACATCAACGCCATAGGCATCGACGGTCTGTTCTGGGACAGCGCCTTTCAGCCTATGGTTCCGAACTTTTCGGAGGATTCAAAAGCGTGGCTGAATTGTCCCGGGGAATCAATGACCGGCGCGATCAGCCTTTATGAAAGAGTGTACCGCTACGGCCGTTCGCAGAGTGAAGACTTTTTCATGTGGGGCGAGGGGCTGTCCACGGAATGCAGGATGAACGGCTTTGCCGTGGACAACCGTACTCACGGCGACCATTCCGGGCACCTGCTCATGCACCGTCTGGCGCACGCGGGTCCCCGGCGGCTGGTGTGGCGTTCGGCCTGGCCGCACGACGTTTCCGGGGCTTTTCCGTTCGTGTCTCCGGTAAACGACGTCAACGTGCCGCCGGGAGAAGATTTCTATCGGAGGCTCGCGGCGGATCCGATGAATCAGTGGCTCTGCCGGACGGTTAAGGAGCGCGGGTGCCGACAGGCAAGGGGGATTGCCGACGGTATCTCGGTGCTGGATGAGTTTCTGGTGACGGGAGCTTCGGACGAACTCGTGAAGAAGCCGGTAACGGTGCCGGAGGAGCTGGCGCGCGGAGAGAACCTGACGCATGAGATCAGCGGGGAGAAGGTGAAGGGTAAAAAGGCTAAGGGCGGGGTGGAGTTTCATCTGCCCGGTACCGGCGCGTGGCGCATGGGGTAGATGGCCTGGTCCCCGAAGAGGGATCGCGCGAATTGACGCGGGAGGCGGTGCTGGAGGGGTTCGGTGTCTTTGGGCTCCGTGTGTGCCCTGTCCGCGCGCCACGCAGGCCCGGCGGTGCGGGGCCCGGGTACCGCAACCGACCCCTTCCCCCTGCGTGATGAATTCCGTTCGAAAATCGGACGTAAGCTTCACCGCTGCTACTGCGTTGTCGCGGGTCTCGCGTATACGAATACAGCTCAACCCGCGGAGCCCACGCCTACGGCG
>JAWODU010000033.1:0-27767 GCA_046483125.1 Kiritimatiellia bacterium | reverse complement strand
CCGGGAAATATTGTTATTAAATCGATAACCATCGCCCAGTTACTCCTTTAGAGGTCAAGTAGACCTTCCGGCAGTTCGACAACTATTTTACCTGCCTCCCGATCAACCTTCCTGATCATGGCCGACAGTTGGGCCGTGCTGACTGCACACGCCCTGACCTGGGCGCTGCTTCTGGGTCCAGTCAACAACGGTACTGTTGTAAGGGCCCGCGAACCAGTCCGGGCTGGCGAGCAGGCGGTAGTGGTTGATGTCGAGATGACCGTGGCTTTGCCATTCCCACACGGTTTCTCCGTCGGGGTTCACTTCCAGGATGGTATCGCCGCAGATTTCCTGGTTTTGCCAGAGCGGGTTCCTTACTTCTTTAAGGTACTTTTCCGGGACCGCTTCGCGGCAGATCAGGAGCGTGTTGCCGTTCTGCTTCCGCCATACGTCGTGATGAGGGCCCAACAGCCGTGTGTGAGGGATTTTTCCCTCCGGGATATAACGCCAGACGAGGTTTCCGTCCCAGTCGTATTCGTCAATAACGCCGTCATTTGACGTCATGCTCCCGCGCAGTGCGATGATGTGCCCGTTGTCGAGGAGATGGGTCCGGCTGGTACCGTACTCGTAAAGTTCCGTGTCCAGCTCCCAGCTGTGCGCCGTCCGCCCGTTCATGTCTATGAGTTTAACGTCCAGCTTGTTGAATAGTAATGTATATCCGTTAAAGCATTTATCCGGCTTATACAGCGTCGTGCCGACAGGGTAGACTGTCTTCATTGACTATCCTTTCATCATTCGACAATAATATACCTCGGCCTGTATTTCAGCATTCCAAAGGATTTGTTACAAGATATGAATTCAAACAGGTTTCACGGAACAGGCACCCGTCTCCAGCGTCTGCTTCTCGCGTGGGTTGCGGCGGCGGTATGCCTGGTACCTCTGCGGGGGGAAGGGGGGCGAACGTCGCATTTCAAAAACCGGGAAGGCTTTGCCTACTATCACATATGGTGGCGCGAGGCGCGGGCCGATCACGGGACAGCCTTGCTCCTGCACTGCGGTCCGCCCCGGGAACACGCGTGGACGCGTACCGGCAATGCCAGGCTTGAGAAGGAAAATCCACCGGAAGAAGACCCCTTGGTCGAAGGCGGTATTGATGACCTTTTCAGTGAGGCTCCTTCCACGGGTGCGCTCGGCGGGTTGATGGGGGATGTCAGAGCACAGCAGGAAAAGGAACTGAAACAGCGGGACGGACGGAACCGCGATGAAAAAGCCCCGGAAGGCAAGCTCTATGATTACAGTCCGAACCTGGGAGTTCTTGATCTTCCCGAAGGTGTCCGCAGGGTACCCGACGGGAAATTCGGCAAGGGGCTGGAGTTTACCGGTAAACAGGGCCTGTACGTTACACTCGGCAACGCGGGCGGAAGACGGACCATCGACGGCTGGTTCAAGCCGGCGGCGCTCCCGGAGAAGTCGACCTGCCTGATCGGCAGTCGCGCAGGCGCGCAACTGCGTCTTCTGCCGGACGGCCGTCTGCGGGCAAGCTGGTACGCGAAACGGCAGGCAACGGAACGCACTCACATCACGTCGGAGTCTGCAGTTTCCGCCGGCGAATGGAGCCACATCGCCTGTTATCTCTGGGTCTCCGGGGGCCGTTTCCCCAAGCCCGAATTCCGCCTGGCAGTGAACGGCCGGGTTGTCGCACGGCACAAGGGCAAGGGACATTCATTCTCTTACCCCCTTCTCGTCGCCGAAAACGGAGGACTGCACATCGGCGCCGATGCCGACGGGTCTGCCGTTTACACCGGACTTATGGACGACATTCGCGTGGCATCGCGCCGGCGTTATTGCATTCGCGAGGATTGGCCTCAATTTGACCCCGTCGATCATCCGCGACCGGTTCCATTCGGTCCGCCGTGTTTCGAGAAGGACGTGCGGGTTTTCCACATAGGCTTCGAAAGTCCCGCGCTTACCGTGCACCCCGAGGGGGCAATCGAGCTGGAATGGGACCTGGGCGGTTACGCCTCGTTTGAGGATTACCAGGTCGATGCGCCGTTTGGAAAGGCCGTCCTGGTGGATCCGGCCATGGGTTTTCCGCGTATCCCTATTGAGGGATTGCCCCTGCACGAAGGCACTTTTGAATTGTGGTTCCAGCCTGTGAACTGGGACAACAACACGGCTTTCGGCGAAGGTATGTCGTGGGCGGGAAAGTATATGAGCATTGTGCGCTTTTTCGGGCGCGACAGGCGTAATGGCAAAACGGTCGTATTCATGGAAGCTGATCTTCCGCGGGCGTCGATGTTCTGCGGAAAGGGGTGGCTACAGCCGGGCACCTGGAGTCACTTCGCGTGGTCGTGGTCGCGCGAAGATGTCCTCAAGGAAAACGGCTGGGGTGACGCGAAGAAGGGCGACCCGGCAGGGGCCTTCCGTGCCATGCGGTTTGGCGAGCTCCAGTGGCGGGCGATGCTGAAGCGCAACGTGGATGTCCTGGATCATGTTGAACCGCTATATCTCGAAATCGGCATCCCGGAGGATTATTTGGTCTACCACGGTCAGCGTCCGGCGATCATTATTGACGAAATCATCTACCACTCGATCAAGGCGCCGAGTGAACGAATCAAGCAGGTAACCGCAGAATGGCGCGATAAGTATCACCCCGAGGCCAAAGCCGAGTAAAGACCGCGGTGCAGACAAGTACTTCAGGCCCGTGCGCGTGTACGGCAAGGCGGACGGCTATAACGCGGCCGTCTACAGCGGCGACCACGGCAGGACCTGGCATGCAAGCGCTCCCTTCCCGGTGAACGGCACCGGCGAAGGCGCAATTGTCGAACGTACGGACGGGGTCCTCTACTACAGTTCACGCAAGCACTTCTTTACCGGGGACGAGAAACGCACCGCCTGCCGCCTGTTCGCATGGAGCCGTGACGGCGGCGAAACGTGGGTTGACCCCGCCTATCACAGGAATCTTCCCGACGGTCCCCGCTACCGCGGCGAAGAACGCAAGGCGGCCTGCTACAACGGTCATTTTGGCATGGCCGGCGGCCTGAAGCGCCTTGAGTTGCCCGGCCGCGATGTTCTCATCTACAGCAATGCCGACCAGGAAGGGCATACACGCCACCTGATGACTGTGTGGGCCAGCTTCGACGGCGGCGTCTCTTGGCCCGTGAAGCGCCTTTTCGACGAAGGACCCGCCGCTTATTCATCCCTTGCCGCCGGCTGGCCGGGAACGCCGAGCGAAGGCTGGATCTTCCTGCTCTTCGAACGCTGGCAGAATCGCAAGGGAACCATCGGCCCGGCCGGCCTCGGGCACTTCGTCCGTTTCAACCTGGCGTGGCTGCTTGAAGGCGAGTCCACCGGCGACGGACAGGCGCCCCCGTCTCTGCAATAAGGAGCGTATGCCGAAATGATCAGTACCGGCCTATCCGCTCCGGGCCGGGATCGGTTGCGCACATGGCGGCATCGAAGCTGCGTTTGAGCAACGTGCACTTGCATCCTTGCGATGCGGGGTCATCCCACAGATTCTTGAATTCGTCCGGATCGTTTTCCAGATCGTACAGCTCGCCGTACTCGTTTCCGTGGTAGACACAGAGCTTCCAGCGCGCGTCACGGTACATGGTGGCGAACGACGGAACATGCTTCTCCGGCGCGTCCGGGGCGTGCATGTCGATTGTGTCGTAGAACTCGCAGCGGACGTACTCGTGCGGCGCGAAGTCGGGATCGCTGCCGGTAAGGATCGGCAGGAGCGAGCGACCCTGTGTCCACAGAAGATCGATCCCGCCCAGTTCCGCCAGCGTGGGCGCGATGTCGGTGAGTTCGACCAGCGCGTCGCAGACCCGGCCGGCCTGGAATTGACCCGGGCAACTCACAATCAACGGGACCCGTACGGCGCCTTCGTAGAACCGGCAGCCTTTCAGGGTCAGCCCGTGGTCGCCCAGCATCTCGCCGTGATCGCTGGTGAAGATGACCACGGTGTTCTCGCGCTGGCCGGTTCGTTCCAGCTCATCCAGTATCCGCCCGACATTTTCGTCGATCAGTTCGATCATCCCGTAGTAGGAAGCCTTGTTCTTCCGCTGGGCCGGACCCGGTTTCCCGCTGATACTCTGGAAGATGTGCGTCTTCAGCCGTGCCTGGACCTGCAGGTCGGTTTCCCGGAAGAGCGGCGGGGGCAGATCCTCGGGATTGTAGCGTTCGGTGTAGCTCTTCGGCGCATCGAATGGCGGATGGGGATCGAAGATGTTGACGCTCATCAGCCACGGTCCTTCGCGCTTCTCGTTCATGAACTCGATGGCCCTGTCACAACACCAGGTTGTCTGGTGGTATTTCGCCGGGATGTCGGGCTGATAGCTGTAGCGCTTTGTGTCGACCCCGCTCGGCCTCGGCCTGTTGGGGTCCGGGACGGCCTGCTCGGCAAACACGCGGTCGAACATGCCCTGTTCTTCCACCCATGCCATGTACCGGTTCGCGCGGGCGCCGTGTCCCTGCAGCGGGCCGTGGCTGTACCAGAAACGGCTGTAGCCGTCGTCACAGCGTTTCTCGACACCATTCCATGCGGATGCGATATGCAGTTTCCCGGACAACCCGCAGTCGTAGCCGGCATCGGCGAGGCGGCGGGTGATAAGTTTCACGCGCTCGCTTTCCGGAAAGTAGTCGTTGCCGTTGATGTTGGCATGTATCGTGTCGGGATACAGCCCCGTCAGGAAGCTCGTTCGACTCGGCGTGCAGATGGGGCTCTGCGAACAGGCGTGCTTGAACGCGGTTCCTTCGGCACAGAGCCGATCCAGGTTCGGGGTGTTGATATGTTCGTTGCCGAGCGCATGAATCGTATCGTAGCGCTGCTGATCGGTGGTTATCCAGAGTATGTTGGGTTGCATGGCGGTTCTTCTCTCCCCCAAATGTGCATTCGGGAATCCATTCATGGCCATAACGTTCCGGACGCCAGCTCCGAAGCGAATTCAGTGAAAGCGAGCACATCAATACCGTCTTGTGTCGCGAGCCGAGGACCCCGTGGATAAACGATAATGCGTCTGCACAGTCCTTCTAATGGTGCGATAGCGCCCAAGCCTCTGCACCACGAACGTTCAAACCGTCTGCCCGACTTGACTTCAACGGCAATGAACCGGTTTCCTCGGCGAAGCAGGAAGTCAACTTCAGTGCTGACGGCGCCCGCCGGGGACCAGTAGAAGAAATCATCGCAGATACTCCGGTAGTCGCGATAGGCCCTGATCGTCTGAGCCACCAACCCCTCGAATAGCGCGCCACGTTCTTCAGGAGCATCAGGACCGTAAACTCCTTTCATGGAACGCACAATGCCCGGATCGCACCAATACCACTTCGGCAACTTGCGTTCCCGGACCCGAAGCTTCGCATCATACGCAGGCAGACGGAAGCACAGAAGCGTTTCCTCGAGAATATCGAGATGCCCGCTCACCGTCGTCCGGGCAACACCGGCATCTCGGGCAATATTGGATACATTGATAATCTGACCGTGATAAAGCGCCGCAATCGGAAGAAACCGGGCAAACCCGGCCAAGTTCCGAACCAGCGCTTCGGCCTGGATTTCTTCACGAAGGTAAAGTTGGCTGTAGGCCTGAAGTCTCGCGTCTCTATCGGGTGAATCCCAGACAATGGGTAACAACCCGTGCCTGAGCGCCTCGTCAAGGTCAAAACGTTCACCGAGTTCCTCCGGCGTAAACGGATGCATTGCACACTTCAAGGCTCGCCCGGCCAGCAGATTCACACTATCCCGCTTCAGTTTACGTGCACTCGATCCGCAGAGGATGAATCGCAGCGACCGTTCTTCGATGAACCGATGCACCTCATTCAACAATCCCGGCAGGCGTTGTACTTCATCCACCAGAACCCACTGCCGGGGTTTCAATGGTCTGAGCTCGTCGGCAAACAGGGCCGGATTTGCAAGAAGCCGCTGATAGGTTGTCTCATCCAACAAATTGACAACATGCGCTTCAGGACAGGCGTGATTAAGCCACATGCTCTTTCCGGAACCCCTCGGCCCGAAGAGGAAGAAGCTCGTTGCAGACATCAAGGCAATTCTGTTTAAGTACATGCTGGTTCTCCTGTCGTCATTTTGCGGGGCAATTTGACATCATACTAGCCAACCGCTTCCGCTTTGTCAATGTGAAGTGGCTCGTATCAGGTCGATAGGAAAACAGGACTATGCCCTTTGCCGTGTACGGTTCAAGCGCGGAGAAGGTGTTCTCCGCCCTACCAGCTTGAGACCCTGCCAGTGCAGGCCTGAGTCGCCTCGGCGCTCTTACGAATCAAACGGGCGAGCATGCCGTCACACCGCTCGGCATAGCCCGGATCCTCCGCCAGGTTGTGCAGTTCCATGGGGTCGGCATCATGATCGTATAACTCGCGCTCGTCGGTAACGGGATACCAGGTGAAACGATACCGCGCGTCGAACAACGAGAGATTCCGGCTGCCGGGCAGGGAATTCTGAACGGCCTGCACCATGACCGTATGATCGAAATTCCCCGTCCTCACCAACGGAAGAATATCCCTGCCGTGCAAGGAACCCGGAACATCAAAACCAAGCGCGGACATCAACGTCGGCACGACATCGACATTGCTCATCGGAACGGACGTCTCACCCGGCAGATCCATCCCGGGAATGCGAATAATGAAAGGAATCCTGCAGAGAGCATTACAGCCCAGTTCACGCTTCCTGAGCAACCCGAAGTCGCCAAGGTAATCGCCGTGATCGCTGGTAAAGACGACAATCGTGTCTTCCTCCAGCCCCTTCGACTCCAGCGCGTCGAGAACTCTGCCAACGGATCTGTCGATGAGATGCACCATTGCATCGGTCTGCTGCCGCACAACTCGCGCCATGGCGTTCTCGTCGCCCTTCTTCTCGGAATCCTTCTTCCTGGACGATGTGAACTCCTCCCACGCCCACGGACGACCGCCGGTCATTTGTTCAATCCCGGCATGCGGCATTACGTCGTGTGCACGAAACTCTTTTCCAAGCGACTCCGGAGGAGTGAACGGATGATGAGGATCCGGGAAACCGAGAAAGAGAAAGAACGGCCGGTCATCGTCGCGATTCGAAAGGAATTCAACCGCCCGATCGCCGATCCAGGTGCTGTGATGCGCCTCCTCGGGAATAACACTGTCGCGAATGTCCGGCACATTCCCGTACAACTGTTCCTTCCGACGATCCGGGGCAGAAATGGCTTCCAGGACTTCCGGATGCTCGTCTTCGAGCCAGTAACGATAGTGACCGAATACGCCTTCGCCGTGATGCAGAGTGGCATCAACGTATTCGAAGCCATAGTACGGGCCGTGCCATCCTTCCATGCCGCGATCGACCCAGCGATCGTGACACTCCTCGTAGCCCAGATCGATATGCGACTGGGTGGGCGTCAGATGCAGCTTCCCGATCGATCGCGTGTGATAACCTTCCCTCGCCAGCATATCCGCCAGCGTCTCAACGTGGAACACGTAGTGCGACCACCTGTCCTTGTGGGGAACGGCCTCGCGGCGCGCCAGGGCGATGCCGTTGCTGGCAACTCCATGCCCCAGCGGATAGAGACCCGAAAGCAGAGAAGACCGGGACGGCATGCACACCGGATGGGCGGAGATGTGACGATGAAATACCGTTCCCTCGGCGCCCAGCCGGTCCAGGTTGGGCGTAACGGCATACCGGTTTCCGGTACAACCCAGACTGTCGTAGCGCTGCTGATCCGTATGTATCAGAATTATGTTCATATTAAACCCTCCTGAGTTGTTCACCTCTCGGACAAAGGATTCAAAACACCAGTATTGCGCCGCGTTCACTCAACTTCCCGCGAAGCCCGTTAATGTCAACATCCCTGAACGTCCTGCCTTCCGCCGCCACGTGCGAGGCGGCGATACCGGCCGCTTCTCCCATTGCCATGACCGGCGCCATTACGCGCAGGGGACCCAGGACCGGCCGCTCGCAACTTACCGAACGGCCCGGACAGATCACGTTGTCAATGCCCCGCGGCACCATGATCCGATACGGAATCGGTGTGACGGGCGGCTTGGGTTTCCCGTGCATGGGCTGATGCGAGGGATTCTTCGGGTCGGCAAGATCCCAACCGTAGGACGTCAGCCCTATGGTGTCGTCAAAAGTCCTCGCATGAACGAGATCTTCCATCGTCAGACAATACTCGCCGTGGATCCTGCGCGTTTCGCGAACACCCAGAAACGGGGCGACAGCCTTGATGCGGGCCTTTGCAAAGCCGGGCACGTGTTCACGGATGAAATCAACAATCCATTCGATCTCCGCCCTGCCCCGCCGATACCCCCTGCTGACGGATGCGCCGTCGGTGCCGTCGATACCGCACACGCGAGTCGTGTTGAGCATCATGACGCCCTTTTCGGTAAGTTGAACGCAGATGAATATGTCGGCATTCTGGGTCCACGAAGCTTCGGCGCGTTTGATCTTTATCAGTTCGCGCAATCTCGGTTCATCGTTCTCGTGAACATAGTCGGAATAGGCGTCCTGGTCGACGTTGTCCATGTGCAGTTCCAGTGTAACGGGAGTCATATCGCCGTCTTCGTTGCCCTTGTCGTACCCGCAGCCCGCCAATGCCGCGATATCGGCATCGCCCGTGGAATCCACAACGGCTTTCGTTTCGACCGACCGGATGCCGCTCTTGTTGTGGAATATGACATGACTGATGCCCGCGCCTTCTTTGACAATGTCGATCACGCGCGTTTGAAGCAATACATCCACATTCGCCCCGGACAGCTTGCGATCCAGGAAACCCGCCATCGGGTGCGGGTCGAACGGTATCCCGTGGATCAGCCCCTTGAGCCAGCCGTGCGGCGTGTACTTCGAAGGCGGATCGGTGTCGCGCGGAATGAGCGCGATACCCTCTTCAGCCGCCTCCTCGCTCAGCTCCTTGAAGATACCGCCGACAACCCATGTGCCGTCGCCCTTGCGTCCTCCCAGCCAGTGGGAAACGAGACCGGAAGTCCCGGTTCCTCCGAGCTGACCCTGTCCTTCGATAACAAGCACTTTCGAGCCCTGCCCGGCCGACGCAATGGCCGAGGCGCATCCTGCCGTGCCGCCGCCGCAAACGACGACATCGTACGCTCCCGTCGTGCGGATCTTGCGCACATAGTCTATCGTCTCCGTCTTCGCCATCTGCTCGTCTTCCTCCTCCCGATTCAAACTGAACAGGACAGGTTGTCAGAATGCGGGATCTACATCCCGGTCGAGTTCCAGTTGATCCGCCACTCTGCTTGCCTCCAACTCGCGCGGGGTCGTTTCTTCCCCGACACTCAACGCCGCGGCGACACCGGCCGCCTGACCTGTGCTCATGCAGGTCTGCTGAATGCGCAGGCTGGACTCGGCTACGTGCTCGGCGGAGATACAACGTCCCGCCATGAGGAGGTTGTCCACACCGGCCGCGACGATGCATCCGTAGCGGATATCGAAGTATTCGCCGGTTAGCAACTCCTCACGCCGCCGCTTGAACTCGTCGCTGCTGTGGTCGACGGCGGGCGCGCTGTAACTGTTGGCCGGCCAGATATCGATATTCCACGACGCACGGGCAATGGAATCGGGATACTTGCGGAATTCCATGGCATCGTCTCCGGTAACGGTTGACAGTCCGCGCAGTCGGCGCGAAGACCGCAGGCCGATCTGCGCCGAGGTGTCCAGGAGGTAGGCTCTCTCCAGGCCCGGGACGTAACGACACAGGAAATCGGCTGCCTGCCGGGCCTGTTCCCGCCCCTCGCGTTCGGCACGCGTGAAGTCGAAGGGATCGAGCGGATCGACCTCGAGGACCCGGCTGATAACCGAAAGCAGTTCATGCCGTTTCTCGGGCAGAAGCCAGTTCCATCCACGGATGTAGTTCAGCAAGCGGTTCTGTTCCGTCACGACGGAGGCCGTATACTCGCCCCGTTCAACCGCAGCCTTCAAGTCGTGCGATAGTCGCGTCATGGTTTCCTCGTCGGGCCGCTGCGGATCATCGGGCAGGCCGCCGATACGAAGCGCCTTTGTCAATGCCATCGCATAAGGATGCTCGCCGTCGCCCTGCTCCCACTCCACCCCGCTCTGCGCCGCAACCATCCCGTCGCCCGTGGCATCAATCACTCTCCGCGCCGGGATGGCGCGTCTTCCGGCGCGCGTCTCGGCAATAACGCCTTTGACCGTCCCGTCCTCGAGAATGCCGGTGCAGCCGTACACATGGTGCAGTATGTCAACGCCTGCTTCTTCCAGCAACTCGTCCCAGACGAACTTCACCTGTTCGGGGTCGACACAACTGCGAATCTGCCCGGAACCGAACCCGGTTAAGGGACGCAGGGCGTCACGAGCCTGCAGTCGAAGCGCGTACTCGTGCCATATCCCCTGGAAGTCTACCCCGTTGGTGCTGAGCACGACGCAGACCAGTTCCGATACGGTCGCCCCCCCGAGATAACCGTCCTTCTCGATCAGCAGTGTCTTCACACCGTGCCGGGCTGCGCCGACGGCCGCCGCACATCCGGCGGGCCCGCCGCCGCAGACAACAACATCATACTCGCCGAGTACCGGAAGCGTCCGGGCCGGCTCCCGGATTGTGTCCGCGGCGGCGTGTTTCTCTACAGCGTTCATCCCAATGCTCCTCTTATCATATGGAAGACGTCGATATCGCGTTCCCGTCGTGTGGACCGTACATGCATAGCCTGATGAATTCGGATTTATTCCTTTGCTAACCTGCCGCCACCCAATCCGGATTAAACCGGGCCAGCCTCAGGTAACGGTCATCGTGAATGCGCTCGACGATATCGCATTCGTAGAGACAGAGGATCGTGCCGTCTTGAAGCACGGCCAGATCGCTGTAACCCGCCGGACCGGGCTCGATGACACGGCTGAGAACCCAGCTTTGGCACTCGTCCTCACTGACCCGGACGGTCAGGTTCTTCCGGTCGCAGTGCGATTGGCGCTTCAACTCCGGGTCGATCACGCGGCGCATCTCCTTGTCGAGCGTGTCCGGGTTGGCAAAGACGATTTGACCGGGCGCGCCCTCGCCCGACCACGAATGACGAATCAAACTCCCCATGCACACCGGTTCGTTGACGACGGGATCGAAGCCGCGAATTTGCCAGTCGGTGGCGCCGTCCGGGCTGACCGCGACCAGCCGTCGGTTGTTCATGGATTCACTGCGCATGTTGAACAGGACACTACCGTTCTCCAACTCAACCGCAACGGTCTCGCTGGGATTGACCACCGTGCTCCCCTCGACCGTATCGCCGTTGCCGCAGACGATCCCGCCCCTCCGCCAGGTCGTGCCGTTGTCGTCGCTGTATACCGATGCCACGATCGACGGCCGGTGCCCCCGGTGGCCGGGACCGAAGTCGTTGGCGGAACTGTCCGACAGCCATACGGGAACGAGCAGTCTGCCGTCGCGAAGTTGAAGTCCGTGCCCCGGCCCGGTGGCGCAGACACGCCAGGAATACTCCTCCCGGAACAGCTCGAACGTTGTCGTGATCTCTACCGGATCGCTGAAGGTCGCGCCGTCATCGTCGCTGAACATATGGAACACCCGCTCGTAGTCGTGGCAGAAAACGACGTGAACCCTGCCGGTCTTCCAATCGGGTATCATGACGAAGTTGCTTACGGGTCCCGGACCGTAGGTGGTGTGGTCAACCTGTTTGACGAACGGGTCAAACGTCTCCCCGCCGTCCGTACTGCGGCGGATCAGTATATCGTTGAAATCGTAGTCGCCTCCGCCGCCGGGCCGTGCTTCGCACGTGGCGAGAACGACGTTGTTCTTCGTCACGGCGATCCCCGGTATCCTGAAAGTCTTGTAGCCGTGTGTCCGAGCTTCGAACAGATCCTGTTTGTGAAGCATCCGAGTCTCTCCGGGTTATTCTATGTTTCCCGGCCGCGCTTGCCGGCCCCGGGGTGCAGGCGTGTTAATCATCCGCACAGTACCTCGAAAAGGTGCTTGTGAAAAGCTCTCCTGGCGGCGTCCGCGTCCTCGTGCGCGGCCACACTGTGGGGGCCGTCTTCGGCAGGTTCGAAAGTGGTCCAGCCGGTTATGCTGTCACCCTCCAGGGGGGTGCCGCGGGCAGGATCATGGTCAGAAAGCCTGATGCGGGTTCTGCCTCGTTTGAAAGTGAGGAGGTCGGGGGCAAAAAGCGTTGCCGCGGTGAGCGGGTCGTGTCCTCCTATACCCTTTGCATTGCCGCGTCCGTGCCGTGCTTCGGCGAAAGCGTAAAGCGGCGCGAATTTTTCCCGGTCCAGGTTTTCTTCCATTTGCGCCATCGTAATGCTTTTGCCGCCGGTCGTATCAAGACTGATTACACGTACCTCCGGCCAGCGGTGCTGAAAAACGGCGCCCGCTGAGACGGGATCCAGCATGGTGTTGCACTCGGTCTGCGGCGAATCGGGATCCTGGTCGTATTTCCCGCCCATGATAACCAGTTCCTTCACCATCAAAGCGGTTTCCGGGTCCGAAACGGCCAGGAGAGCGACATTTGTCAGGGGGCCGACAGCCACGAGGCTTACCTCGCCGGGATGGGCGCGGATTGCTTCGCGCATGAGGGGCACGGCCATGGAAGGTGCAAAAGATGTCTCAACGGGCCACTTCTCCAGTACGCCTGCCTGGCCGAGTTCATGGCCCCGCCAGTAGGGGGTGCTGAAGAACGGTTGATCGGCGCCGGCCGCTATCGGAATGGCGGGCGCGCCGAAGTGACGGGTGAATATGCCGGCAAGCCTGGCCCTTGTGCCGGATTCGCGGCCGACTGTGGTAATTCCCAGGAGGTTGCACCGGGGCTGACACAGAAGATAGGTCAGGCAGAGAGAATCGTCCGGGTCAGTGCCGATATCGGTGTCGAGAAATACTTTTTTCATTTGCGTAGACAGTATCCATGTGGAATGCATTTCTCAAGTAAAACTATTTAAGGTCATGAATTGACAAACAACCGACGATTAGTATTTGTATTTGGGGCCAGGCCTTGATTAATGTTTACAAAGGTGCGGTTGAATGTTAGCTTGATCACGTTATGGCTAGACCATTGCGACTTGAATATGAAGGTGCCATTTATCATGTAATGGCTCGGGGAAATGAACGCGGTGCGATCTTTCGGCTGAAGACAGACCCTTTGCGATTTATAGAGAAGCTCGCTGAAAGTGCTCAGACATATCATGTTCGGGTGTATGCCTATATCCTTATGCAGAACCATTGGCATGCCCTGATTGAAACGCCCCGCGCGAATATCTCTGTTTTCATGCAGCAATTTAATACATCTTATACGACGTATTATAACGCGAGACACCAGCGAGTCGGACATCTGTATGGCGGAAGGTACAAGTCTCCCCTGGTCCGGGGCGATGACTATCTGTTGAGGCTCTCTCGATATATACATCTCAACCCGGTTTACGTTGAGGGATTTGACAAGGCATCTCGAGAGAGGAAAATAGAGCGACTGCGGACGTATAACTGGAGCAGTTTTCCGGCATATGCGGGACTGGCGCCGCGACAGGAATGGATGGACTATGATCCTCTCCGGAGGCTTGTTGCCGGAAGCAGGCGGGGGCAGGCACGTGCCTTCGTGCGATTTGTGGAAGCGGGTATTGACTCTGAAGACGAAGTACTTGAGGAAGCCATGGGACGATCAAGCAAAGCCATAGGAGATCCCGAATTCTGCCGTCAGGTTGAGTTGGAATTGAAAAAGCAGGCGGAAGAACTTGGGGCGCCACAGGATGCAACTATGCGGCACGTAGAAGTGGGAACGCCGCCGGAAGTGGTAGAGGAAACAGTGTGTGCGATATGCCGTGTGAAGCTGGAGGACATGTATGGACGACGCAAGAAGAGCAACGCGCGTGCTATGCTGATGAAGTTATTGATTGAATACAGCGGCCTGAACCAGCGTGCTGTGGCGGGTCGATTGGGGCTTGCAGATGGTTCCGGCGTATCCCGCAGTATCGCGGATCTGAACAGTGAATTGACAAACAGCCGACGATTGCAGAAAGTCTATCGGAAAGCTGAAAAGCGCATCGCTATGCATTAATCAAGGCCTGACCCCAGGTACCGGAGGGTTGTATGTCGTATGAAGACGGGTGGGCGGCGCTGAATCTTGAAATGCCACCCCGGGTGCCTCGGACGGAATACTCCGCTCACGGGCACTGGGACCTCGTCAACGCCGTGACGGGAAGCAATGTGACTCCGGAAAGCCCACCTGAAGAGCATGCAGGGGCGAGCCGTGCTTTTGTTGAAGCCTGGAACTACGACTACATGTGGTCCACCTTCATATCAAGACGGGAA
Organism: Kiritimatiellia bacterium; assembly: GCA_046483125.1. Classification (GTDB taxonomy): domain Bacteria; phylum Verrucomicrobiota; class Kiritimatiellia; order UBA8416; family JAWODU01; genus JAWODU01. Next base: position 13,545 of record JAWODU010000033.1, on the reverse strand, counting down.
TTCAAGGGATACTGCACGGACATGGGGCACGCGGAATACGCCTCGGGCGGCACCGACCGCCGCGACACGGTATCTTGTCCGTTTTCGGGTCCCGAAGAAGCGCTGGCGCTGGATCCTGCGGAGGCATACGGCCCTCCCGATCCCGCCGAACTGAAAGCCCGTTACGAGGACGGATACCGGAAACTGTGTGACCGGTTCCCGAACAACGCCAATTCCTCCGGCATATACATTACCCTGATATCCGGACTGATAGACATTTTCGGATGGGAAATAATGCTTACAGCCCTGGGTATCGATCCGGAAGGGTTCGGAGCCCTGGCGAACCGTTATGCGAGTTGGATCCAGGATTATTTCAATGTACTGGCGGAAACGGATATACCGCTGGTGATGGTACATGACGATATTGTCTGGACATCGGGCCCGTTCTGCGATCCCGCGTGGTATCGTGAATACGTATTCCCGAATTATCGCCGTTTTCTCGCGCCGCTCCGGGAAGCGGGGAAAAAGATCCTGTATACTTCCGACGGCAACTACACAATGTTCATTGACGACATAGCGGCGGCCGGCGTGGATGGATTTGTAATGGAACCGACAACGGACATGGCATACATCGCTGAGAAATACGGGAAAACGCATTCCTTTATCGGAAACGCCGATACCCGCATCCTGCTTAACGGCACACGTGAAGATATAAGGGCCGAGGTCCAGCGCTGTATGGACACAGGAAAGAACTGCCCGGGTTTCTTCATGGCCGTGGGGAACCATATCCCGTCGAATACTCCTGTGGAAAACGCCATCTATTACAACGAGGTATACGAAGAACTGGCGAAGAGGTAGGATGACCCGGCTTCGTCCGCCCGCCGCGGCAACTTGCGGGATGCCGGACAGGAGATGAGAGATGAAGCGGCCCAATGTAATACTTGTTATCACTGACGACCAGGGCTACGGCGACCTGGGCTGTACGGACAACCCCTGGATCAGTACACCCGGTATTGACGCGTTTTACGATGACGCGGTCCGGTTCACTGACTTTCACGTATCTGCGCTGTGCACGCCGACGCGCGGCGCATTGATGACCGGGCATCGGCCCGTAAGAAACGGCGCGTGGGCGACAACATGGGGACGGTCCCTGCTGAACAGGAACGAGATAACCATGGCGGACGTATTCGCGAACAGCGGGTACAGAACGGGTATGTTCGGCAAATGGCACCTCGGGGACAACTATCCGTATCGTCCGCAGGACCGGGGATTTCAGCACGTCGTGGCGCATAAGGGCGGCGGTGTTGGACAGACGCCGGATTTCTGGGGAAACAATTACTTCGACGACACCTATTTCCACAACGGCGAACCGGTCTCGCACGACGGATACTGCACGGATATCTGGTTTCACGAGGCCGCAAAATTCATTGAAGCAGACAAGGACCGTCCTTTTTTTGCGTACATTGCCACCAACGCTCCGCACAGTCCTTACCTGGTCGCCGAGAAGTACAGCAAAGGCTATGAGCGGAACACGGATATACCGGAACCGGCGTTTTACGGAATGATAACGAACATCGACGAGAACTTCGGCCGGCTGGATGCCAGGTTGAAGGAGCTGGGAATTGCGGACAATACCATAGTTATCTTTATGACGGACAACGGAAGCAGTGGAGGATGCGTGAACGACGAACACGGATTCGTGACACAAGGGTACAACGCGGGAATGCGGGGGAAGAAAGGGTCTTACTACGAAGGAGGACACCGCGTGCCGTTCTTTATTCGCTGGCCCGAAGGCGGTCTCAAGGGAGGGAAAGACATTGAAGAAATGGCCCTGCACATCGACCTGTTGCCCACGTTCATCGATCTGTGCGGGCTCAAGGCGCCTGACAACGTGAAATTCGACGGCATCAGCCTGGCCGGCCTTATTACCGGTAAAACCGAAGCCCTGCCAGACCGCGTCCAGTTCCTCCAGAACCGGCAGGGCACAAAGCCGCCGGAAAAATGGAACAACGCGGTGATAACGAAGCAATGGCGCCTGGTCAGGGGCACCGAGCTTTACGATATAAAATCCGATCCCGGGCAGAAAAGGGACCTGGCAGGCGAACATTCCGAAGTCGTCCAACGGCTGAGGAATGCCCATGAGGAATGGTGGGATGAAATCAGCCCCTCACTGGATGAATACTGTCCTATCAGTCTAGGCAACGACAGGGAAAACCCCACACGACTGGACGCGATGGACGTGATGGGGGACGTGGCGTGGCACCAGACGCACATTGTCATGGCTCAGAAGAGTACCGGCCGGTGGACCGTCGACGTGGAACAGCCGGGCAAATACACGTTTTCTCTTCGGCGCTGGCCGGAAGAGATCAACATGCCGATTGACGGTAAAGTTCCCCCCGGGGACGCAGACAGCCACATTTACGCGGGCGGAAACGGCCGGAGCGTTGCCCTGAAGCCCGTGAAAGCCCGTCTCAGGCTGTTCGGCGACGAATGGACAGCGGATGTCGGACCCGGCACGGAGGAGATAACTTTTGAAGTCGAGATGAAAAAGACGGGCGTAACGGAACTGGAAGCCTGGTTTGTTGACGATGCCGGAGATGAACGGGGCGCGTACTACGTGTACGTGCGCCGAAAAAAGAACGTCTGAAACAAGGAGAGTGTTGTCATGTGCCGTAAGACTGGTATTATCCGCAGTTCATTTGTTCCGGTATTGATTGTGGCAGTTGCGGTAATGTTTACAATTGGACAGAAGGAAACCGAAGCCGAAAGCGCCTTCACGGCCGCCGGCATATTCAGCGATCACATGGTGCTTCAGCGTAACGCCGCGCCGCGGATCTGGGGCGGCGGCAGGCCGGGCTGTACGGTAACCGCGAAGATTGCCGGGCACACCGCCAGCGCGCGAGTGAACAAAGAGGGCCGCTGGTCTCTCGAATTGCCCTCCATGCGGGCCGGCGGGCCGCACGAGCTGAGTCTGAACCTCGAAGTTCCCGGCGGGGAAGGGATGCTTCAGCGGATAACCTTTACAGACGTGCTGATCGGCGAGGTCTGGTTTACTTCCGGACAGTCCAACATGCAATTCGGCCTTCGCGGCTCCAGGCACGGTGAGGAGGCCCTCAAAGAGGCGGATATTTCACTGCTCAGGCTGAACGACGGCGGAGCATGGCGGGTTTCCGATTCGGATTCGGCCGCCGGTTTTTCAGCCGTGAGCTGGTATTTCGCGCGGGAACTGATGCGCCGTCTGCCCGGCGTGCCGGTCGGGATTATCGGTCGAAGCCGGGGCGGTACGGCGATGTCCTCGTTTCTGAGCCCCGGCGTTCTGCATCGTGACCCGGCTTTGAAGGAAACCGTTGTCGATGTATGGGACAATTACGCGGGGATCCGCACCCACCTTAACGACCTGCTGAGATCCATTCCCGCGAAACACCGTCCCGTGGACCTTCTGCCTTCGGCGGAGAGCGCGGGTTATTCTTCGTTCTTTCACCAGCGGATGGAAGAGGTATTCCCGTACACCGTGGCCGGCGCGCTCTGGTACCAGGGAGAATCGGACGCGTGGGGATTCTCCATTGCCGACGCCTACGAAACGAAGCTCAGGGCCCTTATTCGAGACTGGCGCGAACTGTTTCACAACCCGGAACTGCCCGTAATTCTGCTTCAGCTTCCACACTATGAACCGACCACGCCCGAACGTCCTCTGGATCCGGCGCCGTGGTCGATTGTCCAGGAAGTCCAGGCCGGAGCGGCAGACGATACCGCCGGTGTGGGGCTGGTGGTTTCGATAGACAGCGGCGAGAGCAACATACATCCTCGAAAGAAGAAATTTTTCGGCGAACGCGCGGCCGTCACCGCGCGCGGCATGGTTTACGGCGAGGACATAACCTGGCGCGGCCCTGCTTTCCGCGAAATGAAAGTCCGTAACGGCACGGTTACGGTATATTTCGATCACGCGCGGGGCCTGTCCGTTGCCGGACAGGATCCCGATATCCCGCCCACCGTGACGGCCCCGCCGGATGTGCCGCATCTGGGATTTGCCGTCGCAGGAGCGGACCGGGTTTTTCACTGGCCCGAGGCAAGGATCGAGGGCGAGACCGTTGTATTGAAATGCGCCGAAGTTGCCGATCCCGTGGCGGTCCGGTACTCTTTCTGGGATCATGCTCCATGGACGCTGGTGAACCATGCCGGGCTTCCGGCGGGACCTTTCCGCACGGACGACTGGCACTGGGATCTGCTCCGGGATCTTCCCGCCGACTCCTGGCCCAGAAGCCTCACTGCCGATTTCGACGGAGAAGGCGCCGGGGACACGAAGGGCAGGGGGGAGGCGGCCACCGGCTTTACGCGTGTGCATACGCTGGGAAAAGCGCCGGCTCCCACGGAGTTCAAAATCTCCTGGAATTCCGAGCGCCTGCGTGTTGCCTTCAAATGCGTCAATCCCGAAGGCCACGAAGTCCGTGCGGAGGCGCAAAAGCGGGACGACATGGATATTTTCGCCGATGATTACGCGGGTATCATAATCGACGCCGACGGTGACGGCGAGACTTACTACCGCATTGTGGTGAATCCCAGGGGCAGTATCTATGACGACAGCGGTTTCTCGGGCAGAACCATCGACGATATGCCCCTGTTTATGCCTTCGCTCAGCATAACACGCAGGCAGGATGATGCGTGGAACGGGGAAATAGCCATAAACTCGTTGAGCGGCATCGAACAATGGTCGGCGACTCTTGAGATACCGTGGAAAAGCCTGGGGCGCGGAGCACCGAAGCCCGGGGAAGTCCTTGGAGTTCAATTTGTGCGCAGTTTCGGACAGCCGGACGTCACTTACGAATGGACCCCCACGGGCCGCGACAGGTCCACGGGCGCCATGATGCCGCCCGCCGCCCGGAAAGGATTCAGGCAGTTCCACAGTCCCCGCCGTTTCGGAAGGCTGATTCTTTCAAAATGAGGCAGAGAAGCCTCGCTATTCCGATTTGACCGTGAATTCGGTTTTCGTGACCATGTCCCCGTGCCACCAGTAGCGGGATTTTTCCGGCTCGCCTTCTTCGGTGTAGCGTTTTTCCTCACCGTGCATCATGTCGTTGACGAAGGGAATGGCCTGCTTGAGCTGGCCGTTGCGGTAGAATTTCTTTACCACTCCGGTTACGGTGCCGCTCTCGTAGTTAACGACGCGCCGCTTGTTGCCGCCCCGGGGCCAGTAATCAACGAGTTCACCGTCGCGCTGGCCGTTTTTAAGCATGCAGGTCCTGGTGACTGTGCCTTTCTGCGAGTACGTCTTTGATAGACCGTGAGGTTCCCCGTCAACATAGGGTGTTTCGGACTGCACGGTTCCGTCCTGATAGAAGGTCTTCTTCACTCCCTGAATAACGCCGTTTTCCCACGGAATTTTCGCGGTGACGTAGCGGGGCCATTCATTATAGAAAACTTCCGTTCCGTGCTTGCCGCCGTCCTTCCATGGCGTTTCCTGAACCATACGGCCCCTCTGACTGAAAGACTTTCCCGTACCATTTTCCTTTCCTTCCGGATCGACCGGGACGTAACGAACGACGTAAGGTTCGAACAAACCGGTGGCATCGGTCTGGCCCTGATCGAAGAAACTGCCTATGGTGACCTTGAGCAAATAGCCTTCGGGCAGATTCTCCAGCGGCTCCTTGAGAACACGCGCGCAACGCTGTCTGTTTCGCTGGGTGCGCAGGCATCGTTCCGGAAGATCGTCGATTGATTTGATGGTGACAACCTGCTCGGCGCCCTGTTCTTCGCTCTGGGCCTTCAGCGAAGCCGCCGGCACAAGCATGGCCAGGCAGGCGACGGTCAAAACGGTCTTTCTCATTTTCTTCCTCCCCTGTTCCGAAATCATTTCGCGTACGTTTCTGAATAGCTCGCGGTAAACGGTACGACAAGGTATCAGCTCGAATAATCTGAGGCAAGGGGCAGTTTTTGGGGTGCTTCCCGCCCCCATGCGCAAAGATTCAGCCGGAAAATCCTTTTCACTTTCAGGAATGGTGATCTATGTTGTCTGAAGTCATTCAGCACAGGAGTTATAGATGAAGAACAGGCCCAATATCATACTGATTAATTGCGACGATCTCGGATACGGAGATCTCGGCTGTTACGGATCGAAAAAAAACCGTACGCCTTACATAGATTCCCTGGCGCGCGACGGGGTGCGGTTTACGGATTTCTACATGGCTTCGCCGGTCTGTTCCGCCTCACGCGCCGCGATGCTTACCGGGTGTTATCCGCCCCGTATCGGGTTCGGCGATCATCCCGTTCTGTTCCCGGGACAGGAGAGGGGCCTGAGCGGAAAGGAAGAGACAATCGGCGGACTTCTGAAACGCGCGGGTTACGACACGAAAATCGTGGGGAAGTGGCATTGCGGGGACCAACCGGAATTTCTTCCCACCGAACACGGATTCGACGAGTATTTCGGAATTCCATTCAGCAACGATATGGGACGCCAGGCCACCAATCCGGACCGGCCGCCCCTGCCGCTTCTGCGGGACGGAACAGTTATACAGCAACAGCCCGACCAGAGAGGTATTACGGAGCGATATACCGATGAAGCCCTCCAGTTTATTGCGCGCGAGCGGAACAGGCCTTTCTTCCTGTACCTGGCTCACATGTACGTACATCTCCCTCTTTTTGTGCCGAAGCAGTTCCTTGAGAATTCCCGTAACGGCGCGTACGGCGCGGCTGTTGAGTACATAGACTGGAGCACCGGCGTGATAATCGAATGGCTCAAACAGTACGGACTTTTCGATAACACGCTGATCATCTTTACCAGCGATAACGGTTCGCGCGACAGGGGCGAGGGAGGCAGTAACCTGCCGTGCCGGGGAACGAAGGGCACCACCTGGGAGGGCGGCCAGCGGGTGCCTTGTATCATGCACTGGCCGGGCGTGATCTCTCCCGGCCGAACGTACCGGCACGCGGCACGTTCAATCGATTTCTTCCCGACCCTGGCATCGCTTGCGGGAGAAACGCCGGACGGCAGGCGGCCGCTGGACGGCGCCGATCTTTCTTCTGTCATTCTCGACAATTCCGGGGACGCCGTTGACGAGACGTTCTTCTACTACCGCAGAAACGGGCTGGAAGCCGTGAGGCAGGGGGACTGGAAACTGCATTTTCACAAGGGAAAAGAACCCCTGAACGCTCTCTACAATCTTCGCGACGACGTGGGCGAGAGTCGAAATCTTTACGATACGGAAACCGGGACAGTCAAGCGGCTGACGGAGACGGCGGACGGCATGCGGCGGGATCTGGGCGATTCTCTTACGGAAACTCCGGGACGGGCCCGGCGGCAGAGCGGGTACGTGGAGAACGCAAAACCGCTGACGGAGTATCGCGAAGACCATCCGTATATTGTTGCCATGTACGATTTGCCCGACATGCCGTCGATGGCCGGATGACGACTGGCGCGGCCGGGAGCCGCGAATTGAGCAGTATGCGCGTTGGGCTCGACAGCACGAAGAGGTCCGCCGTGCCCGGCAGGGTATTATCTGCCGTTGCTGTGCATTTCGTACATTCGCCGGGAGTTTTCGCGTATTACACCGACCAGTTTTTCATGCGGGCGATCGGTAACGTCCACGAGGCCGAAAGCACTGCGTTCTCCGTCTCGTCTGCCGCGCCCCAGGATCGGCTGATCCGGCCACTGGAACCAGTGCAGTCCCACGACAAAGGGCAGTGAGAAGCAGGCGCGAATGTACCTGCCCGCAAGCTCGGCGCGTTCAGCCTCGGTGGTAAACAGTGCCCGGGATGCCAATAGCCGCTCGTTCGTCATCTCAAAGGACCATTCCGTCATGGCCAGCGGTTTGCCCCCGCACAGTTCGTGCCAGTGCCCCAGGAAACGCGCGGCGTCTTCGGGTTCCTGCTTATGCCACAGGTACCAGTTTATGCTGACGAGGTCCATATGCCGGGCGGATCCGCGCAGGACCGCGGCCCTGGGCGGGAGGGCCAGGTAGCGGCATCCCCAGAAAAGGGCCTGCGGAACGGCGCGTTTGAGTTCTTTTCGAACCAGGCCGAAATAACGGTCGCAGAACTTCTCCAGGAAGGCGTCGCAATCGGCCACGCCGGTCTCACTCAGTCCGGGATAGTGGGCATTGATCTGTTCGCCGGCCAGCCGGTCCCAGCTCGCGAAACGAGTCAGCCAGGCGCGGTTCAGTGCGTCAATAGCGCCGTATTTTCCCCTTAAGCCGTCAATGAACACGCGGCGGCTTTCCCAGGCAAGGGGCAACGCCAGCGGTGTGACGAGAGAAGACCAGTTCTGCTCGTTCCCCATGAAAAAACCCAGTACCCACGGCTTGTTCCGGAAACGCTCAAGGTCCTTGAAACATCCTTCCACCGCGCTTTCAAACCCCGGGTGGAACACATCCGGTACCCTTTTGACCGGCCACACGGGATCGCGCGTACTCACCAGCTCGGTCCAGTCTGGAGGACTCAGCCGTTCGGCGGGCATTACAGCCGGGCGGCGGCGAGCTTCGGCGAACTCGAGGTCGGACCAGCATCCCAGCGACGTGAGTCCCCACGCATCCAGCCGCGCTTCGGTGCGGCCGCACCAGCGCTCGTACCAGTCGGAACCGAAACTGCGGACGAGGTTGGCTACCAGGTAATTGAATTGAGTGACCCCCGGGTCGTCCGCCCTCGCGTGCCCGTGCCACTTGCGCGGATACAGTTCCGCCCCTCCGAAGCCGCCCCTGGGGTCGGCGCGCCAGGCGTCTGCGAGTTCTCCGTCTTTGGCGGGGATTTCCTCGAACCACGATTCGCGGCCGGGAACAGCCATACCTACGGAGCCCACACCGGTACAACAGGCGCCCAGGCTCAGGTACGGGTTGCCTTCCGGCGTTACCAGCCACCACCTGCCGTTATCGTCGCGCGCCGAGTCGAACGAGCCGGTCGCATTGAATCGGGGACCTTTTTTCCAGCCTCCCCATCGGTCGCGGTCGTTACCGGGAAGCGGGTCGGGAAGCGCCGCGGACGCGTCGGCCTTGAGGTCGTCTTCCGATTTCACCTTGCCTTCCCAGCGGCCTTTAAGCCTCTGTCCGAAGCGGTCGATGCGTGTTTCCCAGAAAGTCGTTGAATCGTGTTCCACGGCACTGATCCCGGAGATTCTCAGGCAACTGTCGCCGGGGGCCTTCAGAACGTCGCACCGGATGTATTCCAGCGTACCGCTGTCCATGCATATGACACAGTCGGAAGTGTCGATCGCGATCCCGCCCCGGCCGGGCTTGATTTCAACGTCCCGCCAGAACTCGGTACGGGCGGGAAGCCACCCGCTTCCGCGGAAGCGGACGCGAACCAGCCAGCTTTCGGGTGAATCCAGTTCAGTCTGAAATGACACCGATTTCCACCGCCGGGATTCAAAAGGCTCGTCGCCTTCGGTGTTGGGGCGTAATTGAAAGACCGCCGCCGGCGGGTCGTCGTGCGCGTAACCCCGCGGAAGGGCAGGTTGCGCTTTGGGCGGCGGCAGTACGCGCACGGCCATAACGTCACCGTCCCGCCATGCCGCCACGCCGCTGAGGCTTTCCAGGATGATGTATCTGAGGTTGAGCGATTTCATGCTGTGACCTGCGCACATGCCGGCAACAATAGTACAACACGGTGGCACGTCAACAATAACATGGTATGGTATTTACAGCTTTTTTCAGGGCACGTAGCCCTTGAAACTGCCGACCTCGGACATTCCCGACTCCCAACTGCCGGAAATGACGCTTGAGGTGTCGTTTCTTGAGGGCAGGAAGCATCTGCCGATAGTTGACTTGAAAAGGGCTGGGCAATCCCGCGCGCTTTCACGTTGGAGCAATGTGGACAGCCGAACTGCGTCTCGACCCGGAAATTTGCCCATGATTCGGAGCATGCAACCTCAGAAAAATGCCAGATCAAGATTCAAGGAACATCCAACCCGACCCGAAATCCTTTCAAAAACGCCCTCCGAAAGTCGGTGGACCAGTACACTATCCCCCGCAGTAGTCGAACTGGATTTTCAGCCAATAACGCGGACATTTACAGGCAAGGGCAGTTTACGGAAGGCTCGTTAGCGGACTTTGCGGTCTTTGCGCCTGTAGACGCCGGGCGGCACGCCCATTTTTTTGCGGAAGACCGTGAGAAAGTGTCTCATGTCTTCATAACCAACGCGTGCGGCTATCAGGGTCAGCGGCATGTGCGTTCTCTTGAGAAGCCGCCTGGCTTCAAGTATCCTTACCCTGGTAACTTCGTCATGAAGGGAGCGGCCGAAGGCTTTGTCAAAATGGCGTTCAATCGTTCTTCGGGTGCCGGGTATTGGCCGGATAATCTGCCCCACCGGCAATCCGGAACAGGCCCGGTCGCGAATCACGCGCGCCGCCCTGACCGCCAGGCGGTCGCTGGTTTCGGGAAAATCGGTCGAGTCGCGCTCTACAACTTCCATGGGCGGAATGAGGATCGATTTAACGGGTTCAGCGTCATTCATGAACATTTCATCGAGTACCCGCGCGGAGGTCCGCCCGAGCTTTCTGAAATCGGGGTCCACGCTCGTGATCGGCACGGAAGTAAAAAGCGACCTGAGAGGATCGTTATCCACGCCCATGACGGCCAGCTCAACCGGCACTTCAATGCCGCAGTGGGCGGCCACGGTAACGAGATGGGAGGCGATAATGTCGTTGTAGGCGAGGACACCGCACGGTTTGGGCAGTCCGGAAAGCCAGGCGGCGGTGGATTCTTCCCATTGCGGCGTAAGGACGTAATCGTAATCGGTATTGAAGACGGAAATTTTACGGCCTTTCCGTCTGGCGAAACGCGCGAACCCGTCGTGTCGGGCAGACGGACGGACGGGGCCGATGTACGCCAGGTGGTTCAGGTTCTTGTCCAGAAGATATTCAGCGGCGACTTGCCCGACGGCCTTGTTGTCCGGCACCACGTTGTTTGCGCCTTTGACATGAGAAGCGGATGAAACGTTGACAATAAACCGGCGGGCTTTGCCTTTCCATTTTCGGGCAATTGCGGGAGTAATGGCGCCTATGATTGCGTCGGCGCCTGACGGTCCGGTGTCAACACGGGAGAGGTCCGCGGACCGGTGGCAATCGGTGAGGCGGCATTCCCAGTCCTCGCGCCGGTGGACATAATCGGCAATGCCCTCAACGAGCCTGCGTCCGAATGCTTCTTTCATGGATATGATTATGTGTACCCGATACTTTTTCATGCCGGCAAAATATAGCTGCTCGGTGTCGCATATGCAAACTCAATTTGTCGCATCAGCCGGTAGATTATTTCTCCCGCGGGTGTTAAATTAATAAAAATAAGCGCGAATTGCCGGAAATTGCCGGGCAGGAAATTTTGTAACTTACAAAGGAGAAACAACAGATCATGCAGTTGTTACTGGTTGACGACGACCCTATTGTACTCAAGGTGCTTTCCACTCTTTTCAAACACGCCGGCTGTGAATACGCCACCGCGTCGTCGGCGAAACAGGCACTGGATATTTGCGAACAGCGTTTGTTCGGGCTCGTGATAAGCGATCTCAATATGCCTGACATGGACGGTGTCGAACTGGCGAGACAAATGCGCGTACAGCATCCGGACATTCCCCTGTTCGCCTTTACGGGAAGTTCGGGGGACAACCTGATGGCTGAGGCCAAAGGAGTATTTGACCGGGTTTTTGTGAAACCGGACGATTACTCCAGGCTGGTTTCGGAAAGCACCCGGATCCTTAAAGAAAAAGAGGCCGTCGCCGTTTAAAGACGGCGCCCGCGTACGCGGCAGGTGTTGAACGCTTCAACTTCTGCTGTTTTCAGGTGAGGGAATCCAGTTCAGCTGTGGCCACCAGCCGGGTCCCGTGTTCTCCTGCGGCCTGCCTGGAGTACTGCGGCCTTTCTCTACGTAGTCCGTGAGCAGTGCCGTCAGCTTCTTTACGATTTCCGGGTGACTGTCAACTACGTTTGTACGTTCGCCCGGGTCGGCGGCCACGTCGTAAAGCTGTATTGAATGCAGATCCATCTCGCGCGCCTCGCTGTCCGTGGGTTTGCTCCAGCCTCCCGAACCGGGGCACATTTCGAGTTTCCACGGTCCCTGCCTGATACTGAACATCCCGCTTATGGAGTGATGCACCGTGGCTTCTCTGACGGGCTCATCGAGATCCGGGTTCAGCCAGAGAGGCAGGTTGCTTATGCTGTCTTCGGCCGCATCCTCCGGCACTTCGGCGCCGAGAATTTCAGCGGAGGTCGCAAAGAGGTCGGTAAGACAGACGGTCTGATTCGTGACGGCGCCGGGGGATACCCTGCCGGGCCAGCGGACGAGAAGCGGAATGCGGTGGCCTCCTTCCCATATATCCGCTTTGTGGCCGCGGTAGATATAGCTTGGATTGTGCCCGAATTGTGCAAGGACGTCGTAGCGGGCGGAGGGCGAGCATCCGTTGTCGCTTGCGAAAATGACCACGGTATTTTTCTCCTGACGCGTCTCGGAAAGGGCGCTTACGACTTTGCCCACGACCCGGTCCACCATGAGGCAGAAGTCGCCGTAGGGATTGGTGCCGGACTTTCCCCGGAATTCAGGGGTCGGGACTATAGGCGTGTGGGGCGCGGGGAGGGGCAGGTACAGGAAAAAAGGTTTCGAAGAACTTTCACGATCACGCACGTACTCGACGGCTTTTTCGGTAAGCCGCGGCAGACAGTTTTCGAACGTAAACCCCGGGCCCTTCGGTCCGGGACGCCAGAAAGCGTAATTTACGGAACCTTTGACACCTCGTTTTTTCCCGGGGGGTTCGTCTTCGGGGCCGCCCTCTGTCCATTCGGAAGGCTGTTCGGTAACGCGGTTGTCCTTTATGAAAACGTAAGGCGGCATGTCGAGACTGGCGCTGATTCCGAAAAAAGTGTCAAAGCCGTGATCGCACGGGCCGTCGAGAACGGGCTGTGAGTAATCGGTGTGTTTCCACTTGTCTTCTTCCGGGGTATCGGAAGGCATGTCGGGTTTCAGGGGCCAGGTAATGCCCACGTGCCACTTTCCCACGCAGGCGGTGTGATAGCCGTGTTCCCTGAGAAAACCGGCAACCGTGGTCCTGTCTTTTTCGAGCAGGGCAGGCGTGTAGCCTCCGACGACGCCGGCCTTAAGCCGGCTCCGCCAGTTGTAGCGGCCGGTCAGAATGCCGTAGCGGGTGGGGGTACAGACGGCGGAACTGCTGTGTGCGTCGGTGAAGCGGAGGCCCGAGGAGGCAAGGGCGTCAAGGTTGGGGGTCTGCCAGGCGCTGTCTGCGTTGTTGCAGGAAAGGTCCCCGTAGCCCATGTCGTCGACGAGGATGTAGACGATGTTCGGTTTTTCGGAATTTGAGCTCATGGTTGACTGAATGCGCTACCATAGCACCTGCCTGCACGGAATGCAAAGCCGGGGTTTTGTCTGTTTCGGGTGCCGGCCCATCTGCGCTCCGTGTGTGCCCTGTCCGCGCGCCACGCAGGCCCGGCGGTGCGGGGCCCGGGTACCGCAACCGACCCCTTCCCCCTGCGTGATGAATTCCGTTCGAAAATCGGACGTAAGCTTCACCGCTGCTACTGCGTTGTCGCGGGTCTCGCGTATACGAATACAGCTCAACCCGCGGAGCCCACGCCTACGGCG
>JAWODU010000114.1:0-5796 GCA_046483125.1 Kiritimatiellia bacterium | reverse complement strand
TTCAAAATCCTCGCCGTCGTACAGGGCGTGCCGCGACGCCTTTTTACCGTCCGCCATCAGGGCGGCATCTTTCGAAACCGGCAGGCGGGCAATTTCGATTTCCGCGCCGACAGCCGAAGCCTCGGCGATATGAGTAATATCGCGCGCGGGGGAATCGCTTATATCTATAAGAGAAGAAATCCACCGGCCTTGCCGGAGCCATATGCCTTCGTTTACCCTCGGAAGAAAATCGATGTGCTTGCCCCGGGAACTTCCGCCGAGAACCCCGGTCGCCATTATGACATCCCCGGCGCGCGCGCCCGACCTCAGGACGGCGCCGCCCCTCGGCACTTTTCCCACGGCGAAAGCGTGAATTTCCAGCGACTCCCCGCGCGAAAGATCTCCGCCCGCCACGGAGATACCGAATTTCCGGCCCAGTGACGCGGCCCCGCCGTAGACCTCCTGCAGAAAGGAAACCGGTGTTTCCGCCTTCGCGGATATGTCGAACAGGACCGAGAGGGGCTCGCCGCCCATGGCGGCTATATCGCTCAGCACCCGGCCCACGGCCTTGCGGCCAACGGCCGCCGGCGGCGTTTCAGGCGTGAAATGGGTGTTCATAATAACCGGGTCGGACGTAAGAAGAAGATCATGGCGCGAACCGTCGTCCGCGCGGATCACGGCGCAGTCGTCGCCGGGGCCTTCAATGACCCGCGCGGTCTGTTCGAGTCCCGATGTGATGCGTTTTAACGCGTTCACTTCGCCGATGTCTTCAAGAGAGTCCATAGAGTAAAATTCCACGGGTACGCGTATGCCTATTGGCCGCCTGGAAGTAAAGGGGCCAGGTGCCCGGCAAGTTCGGATGACAGGTCGCGCCGGTTATACGCCTCGATTCCGGATTTCTGGCGTGCCAGTACGGCGGAACGCAGTTCATTATCATTGACCATGCGGCCCATCATCTCGGCTATAATTTCGAATTCCTTTTCGCGGAAAAGGACGCCCGCGCCGTTGAGCGTTTCTTCAACGGCCCCCGCAGCGTAAGCCATGACGGGGACATTCGCCGCCATGGCTTCTATCAACGGAACACAGAAGCCTTCGTGTTCGCTCATGGAAAGGTAGATGTCCGCGGTTTGATAGCAGGCGTTGAGCTGGGACTGGGTGAGGCATCCTTCAAAGTACACGTTCTGCAGTCCGACTTCTCTCGCGGCGGTAAGAAGCAGGTAATAGTAGCGTTCCGTTCCCGCGTATGAGCCGACGTGTATGAAGCGGCTGGCCGGCTGAATATATTTCTGAAAAAGAGCGAAGGCGTGAAGCGCGTCTTCTATTTTCTTGTTGGGCGCGCATCTTCCCACAAAAAGAACGTTTACCAGCTTGTCGTCGAAGCGGCGAAGAAATTTTCTGTCCGGAGAAACATTCGATTTGGCCGTGTCGATGACGAGGGGAAAGACGCGGACGTCTTTATATCCCATGCCTTTGAGTTCCTCGGCGTTGAAGGTGCTGTCGGCCATGTTGACGTTGGCCGTTTCCGCCAGCGCCCGGGCCTGTTTGCGGCCGAGAGCCAGGGTGTGCGCCGTGTGGCTGTTGGTAAGCCGGAAATAACGTTCCGGGGTTATATTGTGATAGAGCAGGGCCTTGCGGCATTTCAGCCCCCGGAAGGCATCGTTGAGCGGAGACCCGGTCGAGAGGTGCAGAAGCACGAGATCGTCCCGCGACGGAGAGGGCATGTAAGCCGTATAGTCGGCGACAGTTTTCCGCAGTTCGGGAGGAATCCTTTTTGTTTCGCTGAAAATCTCGGAATTACAGCCCCAGGACCGGAACAGGTCCCGGAGAACGACGGTTTCATTGCTGACGGCGTCATTGTGGGTAAAACCGGCAACAAATTGATGGATTGCTTTCATTGCGTGTCGGTGCCTTCGCGTGACGGCGTTTCGGCTTTTTCTTCCATGATTGTCACATCCACTCCATGTTCCTTCAGCTTTTGCTCCACTGCTTCGTTTGCGGGGTCCGTGGTGTAACTTTTTTTCCAGAAGGTCACGGCCTGCTCTTCGTTGCCAAGGGAAGCGTATATATCCCCGAGGTGGTCTATGATTGTGGGATCGTCTTCGAGCAGTTCATTGGCTTTCTGTACCTGGGTAAGAGCCTTTTCGTAATCTTTCTGCTTGAAGTAGATCCAGCCCAGCGTGTCGATATACGCACCGTTTCCGGGGTCCAGGGCCAGCGCCCTTTTCACGTACTCCAGGGCCCGGTCGAGGTTGGTGTTTTCTTCTGCCCACATGTAAGCGAGATAATTGAGCACGCGGTGGGTATCCGGGTACTTCTCGATGCATTCCAGGAAAATCTCCGCCGCCTTGTCCGTGTTGCCGGTTCTCTCGTAAGCGGCTCCGTACTGCAGATAGAAAATACTGTCCCTGTAGCGCTCGGGAGATGAGACTTTGTCCAGCGCGCCCAGCATTTTTTCAAAAGCTTTAATCGCCTGTTCAAAACGTTCCTGCCATGCGTAAAGAAACCCCAGGTAGCGGAAAATCGAAGGGTCGCCGGGAAGAACCGAGGAGGCCCGCTCAAGGACCGCTATGGCCTTTCCGGCATCCTTTTCCTCGTAAACGCGCGCCAGCCTGAGGAAAGGCACGGCGGTTTCGGGGTCGGACTCCGCTGCCATTCTGTAGTGATCGGCCGCAAGTTCGTCCCTGCCGAGTTTTTCATAAAGTTCTCCCAGCTCTACGTAAAAATAACTTTGCTGATCCGGGTCGTGTTCGGCGACAATCCTGAAACACGCTGTCGCCCGGTCGGTTTCGTCGCTAAGGGTATAGCGCAGACCCCTGTTATACGAAAACACCAGGACCAGATCATCGTCCTCGCAATTGCCCAACGCGCGCTTCAGTGTTTCGAGGGCTTCCCCGTCCCTGCCGGTATCGAACTGCAGGCGCGCCAGCCGCACATAGGGTTGAGAAGATCCGGGCTGAAGGCGAATGGCCCGGCGGTATTGTTCCTCCGCTTTCCGCGTACGGTTGTCGGATTCATACACAACCCCGAGATGTTGGACCAGAAGGGTGTCGTCCGGATTTTCTTCAAGAGCCTCGGCAAGCGCCTTTTCTGCCTCGGCTGTGTTCCCGCGGCTGAGATATATGGCGGCGGCCTTCGAGTAAAGGCCCTGTGTCGAGGGATCGAGGCGGGCGGCTTCAAGAAGCTGTTCGGCGGCCGCCTCGGGCTCATCCGCCGAACGTTTCTGAAGGAGGAGGGCCGTGCAGTAATGAGCTATTGCCCGGGCCCTGTCTGTTTCTTCCCGTGAAAGACCGCGCGGCGCGCCGTAGTCCTGGGACCGGCGCCCCATTGTCACGCATCCGGTCACAAACAGCAGAAACGCTAGGGCCAGGAACCCCGGGACTGTTCTGTCTGTCAGCATTGTTTTCGCTCCCGGACGCGGCGTGAAGGCGCAACAGCGCGCGGAACATCGACGCCGGTCCGGAAAATGAAGCACTTATTTGTTCTTGTGACGATTTGAACGCGACCTTTTGCGGTACTTGTGCTTGGTCA
The DNA here is from genome assembly GCA_046483125.1 of Kiritimatiellia bacterium. GTDB lineage: Bacteria > Verrucomicrobiota > Kiritimatiellia > UBA8416 > JAWODU01 > JAWODU01. The sequence goes on along the minus strand of JAWODU010000114.1, from coordinate 2,289 downwards.
TCTTCTTTATGCGTTTTTTCTTTATGGATCCCATGTTTCCTTTTCCTTTCAGGCGATGATTTTGTTTAACGACAGTTCCACGATGCCCTCGGCGCCGGCTTTCTTCAGCCGCGGTATTATTTCGCGGACCGTGGCTTCCGGGACGACGGTTTCTATCGCGGCCCAGCCATTGGAATTGAGATTGCTTATGGTCGGCGCGTGCAGTGAGGGCAGGATAGCCGATACTGCCGGTAATTTTGTGCTCCGCACGTTCATCTTGAGCAGAACCTTTCCCTGCGCCGCCAGGGCGCCTTCAATAAGTATGGCGATCTGTTCTATCTTGGCGCGTTTCTTCTTGTCGCGCCAGGAAGCCTTGTTTGCTATCAGCCGGGTGGTCGATTCGAGCACCGTGGCAATTACGCGAAGCTTGTTGGCCCGGAGAGAGGAACCCGTTTCCGTAAGCTCAACGATGGCGTCGGCAAGCTCAGGGACTTTCGCTTCGGTGGCGCCCCATGAAAACTCGATTTGCGCCTTAACGCCCTTTGATTTCAGCAATTTCTTCGTTATGCCTACGGCTTCGGTAGCCACCCGTTTGCCTTCGAGACCCCTGACCGACTTGATCGAGGACCTTTCGGGCACCGCAACGACCCATTTTACCGAGGCGAAGCCCTGCTTGGAATAAACCAGCTCCGACACTTCTTTGACGTCGGAGCTGTTTTCGACGATCCAGTCGTATCCGGTGATGCCGGCATCAAGCACGCCGAGTTCCACGTACCGGCTTATCTCCTGGGCGCGGATCAGCCGCCCTTCGATTTCGGGGTCGTCGATGTCCGGCACATAAGAACGGGCGCGTGCCGTCACGGCGAACCCGGCCTTTCTCATGAGTTCGAAAGTAGCTTCCTGGAGGCTTCCTTTGGGAAGACCCAGCATGATAGGTTTCATTTTCCAGCACCTCTTTCCCGAATGTTGGTTATGTCAAAGCTGACAGCACACTTTTCTGTCTAATTCGCTCTCTTGCAGGGGGTTGGCCACATCCTGGCTCTCTCCCCCGTTTTCTCAATACACTTAAACGCCTTCTTAACCGCCACCCTTCCGCCGCGGCGGACGCACACCCTTAACCGACCTGCTTACTCGTCATGTGCCGGCCGTTGCAACAGAGTCGTTTAAGCGTATACAACAAAGGGTAGCGGTTAAGTGTGCGATTAAGTGTCCCAACTCGTAATTCATACTTTTCATAGAACCTTTGACACTACCCGGATTTTTACTGAAGTGTCTTACTGTTTGCTTTTTCCGTGAATACGCGCCGGCCTTCAATCCTTATTTTTCCGCCTGCAAAAAGTTCCAGGGCTTCCGGGTAGGCCTTGTGTTCTTCAACCTGTATCCGGGCGTGGAGCGAATCCGGAGTGTCTTCCTCCAGGACCGGCACGGCCTTCTGCACGACTATTGGACCGGTGTCCATGCCCGGGTCGACAATGTGAACAGTGCACCCGGCCAGCCTGGCGCCGTAATCGAGTGCCTGCTTCCAGCTTTCCAGCCCCGGGAAAGCCGGGAGAAGGGCCGGATGAATGTTCAGTATCCTGTTCGGAAAGGACGAAAGAAGGCCGTCTTTTACCATGCGCATGAAGCCGGCAAGCGCCACGAGGCCGGTCCTGTTTTGGAGAAGGATTGCCATACAGCGTTTCTCCGCGTCGCCCTCCAGCCTGGTTTTTGACGGACCGCAGTCCACATATTCGGCGGGAATTCCGTGTTTTCGCGCCCGTTCAAGGATAAAAGCGTCCTTGACGTCGGATATGACGCAGGAAACGGCCGCGTTTATTCGGCCGGCCTCGCAGGCGTCGATTAGAGACTGCAGGTTGGTTCCACTGCCGGAGCCAAGGACACCGACGCGCAAAAGCGCCGTAGTTCTGTTGTTTTTCCTGTTCATCTCGAAATATTCAATTTAAATCCGGAGGAATATAGCAGAGGCAAGGCGGGGACACAAGCTGTCACTTGACAGGTTCCGGGGGAATAACGATTATACGCGCGAACAGGGGCGATTAGCTCAATGGCTAGAGCGCCAGCTTTACACGCTGGATGTTACAGCCCGGCCGGCGGCCGGGTAAAGTTCGAGCTTGCCACGCGGTGGCGGGCATAAGGCAAGAGACGGGCGATTAGCTCAATGGCTAGAGCGCCAGCTTTACACGCTGGATGTTACAGCCCGGCCGGCGGCCGGGTAAAGTTCGAGCTTGCCACGCGGTGGCGGGCATAAGGCAAGAGACGGGCGATTAGCTCAATGGCTAGAGCGCCAGCTTTACACGCTGGATGTTACAG
>JAWODU010000064.1:0-24865 GCA_046483125.1 Kiritimatiellia bacterium | reverse complement strand
TCACCGCTTCTGCTTCGTTTCCGCCCTCCTCGGGTATATGTATACACGCTCGGAGGGCGGGGCCCACGCCTACGGCGTGGCAAGCTTGCAGACTTGTCCCGCTGAAAGCGGGAAGCGGCAAGCTTGCGATCCGATTTGCGAATCCTGCGGAAGCGAAATGCGTGACGCAACAGCCCGCATCGCTGGCGGCGTACTGGGAGCTCCTCTGCGCCGCCGGGCGCGATGCAATGGAAGCAGGGCAGGAGAGACGTTGTGGGCCATGCTCTTAGGATCCTGTAGATCCGGTAGATCCTGTCTAAATATCTTCTCCCCTCCCATCTTAATCCCAATCTTAATCATAATCTTTATCTCGTCAGCCATCCGTCATCCGTCATCCGCCATCCGTCATCTGTCATCCGTCATCCGCCATCCGTCGTCTGTCATTTATATCCCTTGACACTTCCGCGGCCTGCCATAATGTACGTACAAAGGACACAGTAGCCATGACAGAGAACAAAGATTCAGACAGCGGCAAAGACAAAGAGCCCTGCGCGAAAAACACGATTCTCATTGTCGACGATGAGACAATGGTACGCAAAGTGTTTCAGCGCCTGCTCTCCATTTCCCTGCCTGAATGCAAAGTCGACACGGCCAACAACGGCAGTGAAGCCGTGGACAGCTTCAGCCGGGAGCATCAACGCGTCATACTCATGGACCTGCACATGCCCGTGATGGACGGAGAAACGGCCTTCAGGAAAATCCGGGATTTCAGCAGCGAGAAAAACTGGGAAGCGCCCGCGGTCATTTTCTGTACCGGTTACGAACCGCCGCACACTATAGGCAACATTGTCTCGGAGCATCCCCTTCACTGCCTGCTGAGGAAACCCGTGACCAACGACACCCTGCTGGAAGCGGTGAAGTTGAGACTCAGGTAAGGAATAAGGGGCCACGCACCGGACCTATCGAAGCGGACACGGTTCTCTCCGGCCGCGTACCGGCAGAACCGCCTCTTCGAGAATAAGACGTCCCCTGCCCAACTGTATTTCCCTGCCGGTACCTCCACGACCTCTTCCGGCATGGTAACCGGAGGCTTCCCTTCCGCCGGCCAGCAGATACTGCCGGCGAGTGTCGAGACTGCGGAGAATCCCGCTTCCCCGGGCGTCCGAGTACGCCGACAAAAGCTTGAGCCCGCGTTTCGAATAAACAAACACGGGGATCCCCAGCGTAAGCTGGAGCAGTGCTTTGCCTCCCGCGCACCTCATTGCTTCCGAAGCGCAGGCCCACGCGAGGTCCGTGTGCTTCGCGCTTTCTACGGCGCGTTCGGCGTCAACACCGGTCGAACATATACCCGCGAGCGTCAATTCAAGGCGCTTTTCCCGTTCCAGCGCCCTCAGGACTTCCAGTTTTTCGCCGCGGCAGAGATTCACGGTGGCGGCAACGCGTCCGTATCCCGCCTCAGCGGCCGCCGACAGCCCTCTTGCCTGGTCAATTGCGGCATCTTCAAAAAGCAGACAGCCCAGCTCCCTCAGGTGCTCCTGCACGGCCGGTACGGGGGTCGTGTGGAAGAGACCGTTCATTCTCGCGCCTATTCCCTGCACCACATCCGCCCGGTCCGTCACCACGGTACCGGCCCCGTCACATACGGTTACGGCGCAGTCGATAACATCTTTCCGGAGAGCGTACATCAGCATTTCGCTGGTTCCGTAAGGCACGGCGATTGAATCCCTCGTGATCCCGCGGGAGGCGGTGAAATGCCCGAATTTCCTTATCTTCTCTTCAAGGTATTCCGCCACACCCGCCGTGCTCAATTTCTGCTGTAGCGGGCACGAATCGAGAGCGGAAGACCGGTCCACCTCCAGCACCCGGCCGTCCGACACGGCGGCCCAACAGCCGAGGACACGCGTAATATGCAGGTCGTCGAGATGACTGTACTTTTTAACGAGGCCGGCTGGATTCATGTTCTCCGGGGATTTTCCGGGCTTGCTCCTTTTTTATTCTTTCTACTTTCCGGCTCGGGTCATATATATACACACAGCAACGGAATGGAAGGAGAAAACTTCCAGTATCTCGTGGCGGAAAGAATGTATTTCGAGCAGGTTTTATTCGTTGTTCCTTGTGCTTTGCTGAACGTATTGCAAAGGACGAAAGAGATATGAAAGTTGCGATTACTTCCCTCGGGGAAACCATGGAATCGCCGGTTGACCAGCGGTTCGGGCGGGCCAGGTACTTTATTCTTTACGACACTGAATCCCGGAAATGGTCCGCTCACTCGAACAGCCAGAACCTTGAAGCGGCGCAGGGCGCAGGAATACAGGCCGGGCAGAAAGTTTCCGAACTTGAAGCACAAGCCGTGATTACGGGCCATTGCGGCCCGAAAGCGTTCGCGACTCTTCAGGCGGCCGGAATAGAGATTTACCAGGAAGCAGGCGGAACGGTCTCGGAAGCGGTTGAAGCTTTCCGAGCCGGCAAACTCGCCAAATCCGACGAGGCCGGAGTGGATTCCGGTTTCGGAAGTGTGTAAGGGAGGTCCGGGTCCGACTGGGAAAGAGAGAGAATTTGGACGAGATTAACAGGATCAACAGGATAATTGCCGGCATGCCGTTTGATACAATCGGGCTCATTGTGATAAAAGGTCCTGTTGCCCAAAAGACATGAACAAAGGAGAAGGAAATCATGCGTATTGCCGTACCAACCGTTAACGGAAAACTGGCCGCTCATTTCGGTCACTGCGGGGAATTCACCATGATCGAAGCGGATCCAGACGCCGGAACCATGCAGACAACCGGGAAAGAGCCCGCTCCCGGCCATCAGCCCGGTCTTTTGCCCCGATGGCTCGCGGAACACGGCGCTGAGATGATAATCGCCGGAGGCATGGGCAGGCGCGCACAGGACCTTTTCTCTCAACAGGGCATAAGAGTTATTGTCGGAGCTCCCGCGGACGATCCGGAAGCCGTTGTCAGAGCCTGGATGAACGGAAAACTCCAGACCGGCGAAAACCTCTGCGATCACTGAAACGGCAATTACGCCAAACATTTCATAACGTTCAAATGTTTACGCCTGCGGTCTGTGGCGGCTGTCCGCAGGAAACGGCTGGCGAAGAACACACTTAACCGTACACTTCGTCGCCACCCTTACCAGGATACACTTAATCGACCTGCTTACTCGTTGAGTGGCAAAGGCTTATCGATGAAGTGAGTCGGGTAAGGGTATCCGTCCGCCGCGGCGGCAAGGGTGGCGGGTAAGAATGCGAGTAAGCGTATCAAACATACAGCATTGTTGGATGGAATCAGATATTTCTCTGCCAGGCGTCAGCTTTTGAACAATATCAACAAAATCCCATTTTTACCTTGATGTAGACGCTTAAGATATTGTACAAGGCCAGCTTTACAGTTATCAGGAAAGAACTCATTACAGCAGGAGGCAAAAGTGGCCGCATTGGTAAAACACGACGTTAAAGACCTGAATCTCAGTAAAAAAGGCAAGCTCAGAATTGAATGGGCGTCTCAAAAAATGCCCGTTCTGGCCTCGATAAAGAAAAGATTCCGCAGGGAAAAACCTCTCAAAGGCATCAGGATGGCGTGCTGTCTGCACGTAACCACGGAAACCGCCAATCTGGCGGTGACCCTGAAAGCCGGCGGGGCCGGCGTAAGTCTGTGCGCCTCCAATCCGCTGAGCACGCAGGATGATGTCGCCGCTTCTCTGGTGAAAGACTCTGGAATACCGGTATTCGCGTGCGAGGGCGAAAACAGAAAAAGGTACTACTCCCATATAAACAGCGTACTGGATACGAAACCGCATATAACAATGGACGACGGAGCCGACCTGGTCTCCGCGGTCCACGGCAAAAGAAAAGAACTGGTGGACAACCTTATAGGCGGAAGCGAAGAAACCACAACAGGCGTGATAAGACTCAGAAGTCTTGAGAAAAAGAAACTGCTTCTCTTCCCCATGATCGCAGTCAACGACGCCGATACCAAGCACCTCTTCGACAACCGCTACGGCACCGGACAGTCAACCGTCGATGGAATCATCCGAGCCACCAATTACCTGTTCGCGGGTTCGGTAGTTGTCGTAAGCGGCTACGGATGGTGCGGCCGCGGCGTCGCCATGAGATCGCGGGGAATGGGAGCGCGTGTTATAGTCACCGAAGCCGATCCTCTCAGGGCACTGGAAGCGGTAATGGACGGATACGAGGTAATGCCCATGGCACGGGCATGCAGGATAGGCGATATTTTTGTAACTCTGACCGGGGATATAAACGCTGTCTCCGCGGCTCATTTCAGGAAAATGAAGGACGGGGCAATAGTCTGCAACAGCGGACATTTCAACGTGGAACTGGACCTGGACAGCCTCCGAAAGATGTCAAAGAAGCACCGCACCATGCGCGACTACGTGGAAGAATACACCCTCGGTGACGGACGCAGAATAAACGTTCTCGGCGAAGGCAGACTCGTCAACCTCGCCGCCGCCGAAGGACACCCCGCTTCCGTTATGGACATGAGTTTCGCCAACCAGGCTCTTTCGTCCGTTTACCTGGTAAAAAACCGCGGTAAACTCGACAAAAAGGTTTACATGGTTCCTGAAACAGTGGATAAGGAGGTGGCGCGTCTCAAGCTGAAGACCATGGGCGTAAAAATAGATAAACTGACCAGCCAGCAGAAAAAATATCTGGCATCGTGGGAATCGGGCACATAAACTGCCCGCATCTTCCGCAAAACCATCAAGGAGGAAAATAATGAGTGTTCTTGACGACATAAGTGAAAATCTTCAAAAGGGCAAGGCAGACGACGTAAAGAAACTTACACAGCAGGCGATTGACGACGGCGAAGACCCGCAGAAGGTGCTCAACGACGGTCTCCTGGCGGGAATGTCAATAATCGGCGGCAAGTTCAAGAAAAACGAAGTCTATGTGCCGGAAGTCCTGATCGCCGCCCGCGCCATGAAAGCCGGCATGTCTGTAATCCGGCCCGTTCTGGCGGAAGCCGGTGTCGAGGAAGCCGCAACCGCGATAATCGGAACGGTCAAAGGCGATCTTCACGATATCGGCAAAAACCTTGTCGCCATGATGCTGGAAGGCGCCGGTTTCAAGGTAGTAGATATCGGTATCGACGTGCCTCCTGAAAAATTCGTCGAAGCGGCGAAAGAAAACAAGGCGGTTATAGTGGGCGTATCCGCGCTTTTGACCACCACCATGACCAACATGAAGGCCGTTCTGGAAGCATTCGACAGTTCGGGCTCCAGGGGCAACGTAAAGATCATGGTCGGCGGCGCCCCCGTGACGCAGGCTTACAGTGACGAAATCGGGGCAGACGGCTACGCTCCGGACGCCGCTTCAGCGGCGGACCTGGCAAAAGAACTTGCCGCCTGAGCCCATGGGCGGGTTTTCATTGGTGCGTGCCTTTACCGGAAATCATTTCCGGTAAAGCTCTTGTTCATTTCGCAAGGGTGGAGAACCGTCACAGATGATACCTCGATACACTCGTCCGGAAATCGGATCAATATGGTCCGACGAAAACAGGTACAGCACCTGGCTGAAAGTGGAAATACTAGCCTGCGAGGCGTTGGCAAAGCGCGGTATAATACCCTCCGCCGACCTCGCCCGCATCAGGAAAAGGGCCGCCTTTGACGTCCGCCGAATTGAGAGAATCGAATCGCGGGTAAAGCATGACGTCATAGCGTTCCTCACAAACGTCGCCGAAAACGCAGGCCCTTCTTCCAGGTACATCCACAGGGGGCTTACAAGCTCCGATATTCTCGACACCGGCCTTTCCGTCCAGATGGTTCAGGCGATGAAACTGCTTATCAGGGACGCGCGCGCCGTACGAAGAGCCGCAGCCTCCAAGGCCAGGAAATACAAATACACTCCTATGATCGGACGTTCGCACGGAATACACGCCGAACCAATAACGTTCGGGCTGAAAATGGCCCTTATGTACGACGAATTCGGAAGAGTGATCGAACGCCTCAGGGCCGCGGAAAAAATCATATCTTACGGCAAGCTTTCAGGCGCCGTCGGCACCCACGCGCACGTGCATCCTTCCGTCGAAAAATACGTCTGCCGTAAACTCAAATTGCGTCCGGCCCCCCTTTCCACCCAGATACTGCAGAGGGACAGGCACGCCGAGTACCTGTCGGCAATAGCTCTTGCCGGCGCCTCGGTAGAAAAATGGGCCGTTGAACTGCGGCACCTTCAGAGGACGGAAGTTCACGAAGTGGAGGAATTCTTCGGTTCCGGCCAGAAGGGCTCCTCGGCCATGCCCCATAAAAAGAACCCGATCACGGCCGAAAAGCTGAGCGGACTGGCGAGGCTCCTGCGAGGAAACATGGTTGCCGCCGTGGAAAACGTCGCACTGTGGCACGAGAGGGACATTTCCCACTCTTCCGTCGAAAGAGTTATAATCCCCGACAGCACAATCACGCTTGATCACATGCTGGTCTGCCTCGATAAACTGGTAAGAAAACTCCGCGTATTTCCGGGGCGAATGCGAAAGAACCTGGAGATGACACATGGACTCATTCACTCCCAACAGCTTCTCCTGGTTCTTACAGATGCGGGCGTAAAAAGGGAAGACGCTTATCCGCTGGTTCAGCGCTGTGCCATGCAGTCATGGCGGACGGGCAAATCCCTGCGGGAACTCGCCGAAGCGGACCCCGGAATTCGGAAAAAGCTTTCCGGTAAGCAGATTGCAGGGGCTTTTGACCTCGGGGTCCATTTCCGAGACGTAAGCCGTGCCTTCAGGGCTTTGGGCCTGGATTGACCCGCAGGCCGTCGGCGCGGAAACTTGTTTGTGATCCGTTGAAACGCAAAATCATGCCAATGAAAAAAAAGCCATCCGGAAAAAGAAAGAAGTCCGCCTACGCCGCCGCCGGCGTTGATATTGACGAAATGACCGGCGCCCTTCGCGACGTCAGAACCATGATCCGAAACACGGCGACAAAAGACGTCCTGAGCAGTATCGGTTCCTTCGGCGGCCTGTACCAGGCTCCCGGAAAAGGCAAAATTCTCGCGGCAAGTACCGACGGGGTTGGAACAAAGCTTAAAGTCGCGCTCATGGCCTCAAGGCACGATACGGTCGGTCAGGACCTGGTGAATCACTGCGTGAACGACATACTGGTACAGGGCGCGAAACCATTCTTTTTCCTGGACTACCTGGGTACTTCCAGGCTGGATGCGGCTGTTTTCAAAGAAGTTATCAAGGGTATCTGCAAAGCATGCCGCGAGAACAGCTGTGCCATGCTCGGAGGCGAAACCGCGGAAATGCCGGGCCTTTATCCAGAGGGCGAATACGACCTGGCGGGGACCATTGTGGGGGCGGTGGATAAAAAACGCATTGTTACCGGCCGGAAAATACGTCCCGGCGATATAGTACTGGGTCTGCGTTCAACGGGTCTCCACACCAACGGTTATTCGCTGGCCAGAAAGGTGATCTTCGAAACGGCGGGTCTGAACATAAACGACACTGTCCCGGGGACGGGACGCACCGCAGGCGATGTCCTCCTTTCCGTTCACAGAAGCTATCTCCGTTATGTCACAGCCCTTATGCCGGAGGTCCGGATTCATGGTATGGCTCATATCACTGGAGGAGGACTCATCGACAACCTTCCGCGCGTCCTTCCTTCGAATTGTTCGGTTGTTATCGATCCGGGCTCCTGGAAGGTCCCTCCGATTTTCCGGTTTATCGCCGAGGCCGGCGGAATTACGGAAGGCGAGATGTACAGGGTCTTCAATATGGGGATCGGCTATGTGGTTATTCTTCCCGAAGATGACGCCGCCCATGCCGTCGCCCTACTGAAAGAGGCCGGAACCGTACCCTCTCTGGTCGGCTACGTTGAAAAGGGCCCTGCTTCCGTAACTTTCGCCGGAGGCACCGCGGGAGCGCTGTCCTCCGCGGGGAAAGGTTCGCGTTCGAGGTGACTGCTTCCAGCGCCAGGCGACCTGAGGTGTCCGAGACGCGTCTCGCCGCCCGCGGCACACCACTGCATTATCTGGCGGAAGGATCGGCCGAACTGCATCTTTCAGTGGAAGCACCCGAACGGGTACCCGGATGGGATGTTGTCGTGCTTACCGCGGCCAGTCCCCGGCAGGCTCATATCTACGAAATCCAACTGGAGAGCGCCCGGAAACGCGGGCTTCTGGGGACCGCAACGCGGGCCATTGTGGCCGCCGATCCCGACGGCCGCAGGATAGGAAGCGGCGGCGCCACTCTCAACGCGCTTAAGCGCGTCGCGGAAACGGTAACCCCTGAAGAGGCGATGAAACTCAAAATTCTTCTTATCCACGCGGGGGGCGACAGCAAACGGGTCCCGTGGGCTAACCTTTTCGGCAAATGCTTTATCCCGTTTCCGCTATTTGCGGACCCCGACAGGCAGGTTCCCTCCCTGTTCGATCATCAGCTCGCGGTCATATCGCCGCTGGCGCGCCGCATGAGCGGAGGAGGAATGGTTTCCCTGGCGGGAGACGTGATCCCTCTTTTTTCGCCATCCCGTGTAAACCTGCCCGAAAACGGCGGCACGGTAGTGACTACCCCCGTTTCACTGGACGTGGCACAGCATCACGGCGTGATAAAGGCCGACCGCCGCGGTCGCGTCGTAAACCTCCTGCAGAAGGCTTCCGCCGACACGCTGGCACGCGAAAACGCGCTCGTCGGGGGAGGAGCAGCACTGCTGGATACCGGCATATACGCCTTCACCGGTGAGACCTGTCAGTCCCTTATACGCCTGGCAACGTCTTCGCCCGATCCAGTCGGCGAACTGGTCGACAGCGGCGCTTCGTGCAGTCTTTACGAAGAGATCGCTTCTTCTTTTCTGACCAGCCGGCACGGCTGGCTCATGGACCGCCCTCTGGGGAACCGTTTTATCAGGACTTTGAAGCATCACACTCTGGTAAACCACGTTGCGGAAGAACTCAGCTTCATACATTTCGGTACCAACGCCGAGGTACTTGAACACCTGAGCGGCATCTGGTCCGGGCGCCTCTCCCGCAGGATACTCTGTGAATGCGGCGGTATAATCGGCCGGACTTCGGTAATCTGCACGTCGGAACTGCACCCGGCGGTCCCCGCCGGAGAGCAGAATATGATTTACGACTGCCGTCTCGGATCAGGCTTCAGCGTCGGCAACCGCTGTATAACAATAGGCGTGGACAGCGGAGAGGAACTCTTTCACGTTCCGGACAATACATGTATCTGGCAGGTCCCATGGAGGTCGGATGATTCCGGCGAAACGTTTGTCGTCACAGCCTGCTGTGGTTCCGACGATAATCCCAAAGACGATTCAATCAGCGCTACTTTCTGCGGCCGGTCCCTTGCCGCCTGGCTTGCTGAACATAAAGTTAAACCTGAAGCACTCTGGGATAAAGGGCAGACACGGGACCTCTGGCACGCTTCTCTTTTCCCCTGCGTCCGCCGTGAAGCCGGTTTGCGGCTGACGCGTTGGATGCTGGAATCCGCCGTAGACCCCGATCTGCGGAAAGAATGGAACCGCACGCCGCGCGTCAGTCTGTCCGCCCTTCATAATAGCGCCGATATCGATTCCTTCCTCCGCCGCAGGCGGGAAATACGGGACCGGCTGGTGCTGACGACCGTTAAACGCACAGCGGAACTCGGCCTGGAAAGAAACATTGACGCTCTTGTTTCACAGGTCACGCCCCGGAAAACAGAGGTTCAAAAAATAGCCGAAATATGCCGGGAAATATCCGAACTTCGCCGTCCGGGAGCCCACCGCGTTTCACGAAGCCGTCTTCTCCAGATGCAGTCGGACCTGACAAGGTCAGCCGGCGATCCGGAAAAAGCCGACGCCCTGTCCGCCGCCGCTTTCGACGCCGTGCAGAAAGAAGTAAACTCTTTCGTGAGGGCCTCCCGCCCGGAACCCGTTTCCGGGATTCCCGCCGGGCAAAAAGCCGAAGCACGGTTACCCGTAAGGTTCGACATAGCCGGAGGCTGGAGCGACACTCCGCCCTACTGTCTCGAGCGTCCCGCCAGGGTTCTGAATTTTTCCATGTCGCTGAACGGAATAAAGCCCGTCGCCGCTTCCGTGGAAGCTCTGGAAGAACCGCGATGGGATTTCACCCTGGAGGACGACGGATTACAGCTTACCGTCCGCGACGGCGAACAGCTTTCGAGCGGCGGCAATCCGGATGACCGCTTCGCGCTTCTGCGCGCGGCCCTTATACTTGCGGGATACGGTTCGGAAACCTCCATTCGCCAGGGCGCGGCAGTGCGGACTTCCTCCTCCGTTCCCAGGGGCAGCGGACTTGGGACCAGTTCTATTCTCGGCGCCGCCCTCATGACCGCGCTCCAGCGCCTCGCAGGCAGGGATACCGGTATTCACGCCGTAAGTGAACTGGTACTGATGCTTGAACAGAGAATGACCACCGGAGGCGGCTGGCAGGATCAGATAGGCGGCCTCGCTCCCGGCGTGAAATGCATATCAAGCGTGCCTGCCAGACCCATACGCCTTGAAATCGAACCTGTTCCCCTACTGCCGGAGATCCGCGAAGAACTGCAGAAACGCTTCGTTGTAGCCTTTACGGGAATTGAACGTCTCGCCAAAAACGTTCTGCAGATAGTGGTCCAATCCTACCTGAGGCGGGAAACAAGAGCCCTGGATTCCATTGCAAGACTCGTGAAACTGGCCGACGAAGGAAGAACGGCTTTCGCCCTCGGCGATTTCGACAGACTCGGCGGAATTATGGCCGAAGCCTGGCACGTTCACCAGGAGCTCGACCCCCACTGCAGTAACGCGGAGGTGGACGCAGTCTTTCATAAGATCGAGGACCTCTCCTCCGGCGCCAAGCTCGCCGGCGCGGGCGGAGGAGGTTTCATGGGAATACTTGCCCGGGATCCCGGCGCCGCGCGGAAAATACGCAGGATCCTGTCGAATATGGGACACGGCGTACGCGTATACGACTGGGAGATTGCGGATTAACAGAGTTCAGCGGGTAAACTTAGGATGGCTGCCGGCTATCACGAGCGTGACTTCACCTTTTACCTTTCTGCCTTCAAAAGCGCCGGCCAGTTCACTCAGATAATCTCGCGTTGTCTTTTCGAATTTTTTCGTAAGCTCGGCGCAGACCGCCGCACGGCGGTCGCCCAGGGCCTCCAGCGCCGTCTTCAGCGTTTTGGCGACCCTCATCGGCGATTCGAATACAACAAGGGTATGCTTCGTGTTCGCTTCTTCTTTAAAAAACCTGAATGCCGGCCCTTTCTTTCTCGGAGGGTATCCCTTGAAGGTGTAACTGGAACTCGGCAAACCCGACGCGATAAGCGCCGCTGGCACGGCTGAAGCGCCGGGAATAACAACCGGGTCAATACCTTCGGCAGTTGCCGCGGATACCAGACGGTATCCCGGATCGCTTATACCAGGATACCCCGCGTCGGAACACAGGGCGACATTTCTGCCTGAACGCAGGTACTCCAGCACCTTTGCCGCCGCGCGCGCTTCAACACCCTCCCGGCAGGAAAGCATTACGCCGGGACGGTTGATTTCGAAATAACTCAGGAGCGCCCGGGTCCGCCGCGTGTCTTCACAGGCGACAACGTCCGCCTGTTTCAGAACATCCACGGCGCGGAATGTCATGTCGCCCAGATTCCCTATAGGCGTGGCGATCACATAAAGCATGTTTCTACTCCTTTTTCGGCGAACACAGGGCCGCGGGGCGCCGCATCGCGGCTTTCAGCTCGTCCAGCCCCGTTTTCCTGACGGCTGAGATCGCGTAAGCGTCGGGGTATTGCCTTCGCACCGCTTCAAGTCGCTGTTCTTCGAGTAAATCGCACTTGTTCAACACCAGTATCGCGGGAATTTTCCCGGCCCCTATCTCATCAAGGGTGTCATTCACTACGCCCAGATGTTCATGCATCCTGGCGTGAGCTGAATCAGCCACAACGAGAAGAAGATCCGCCTCCTTCGCGACCTGAAGCGTTGATTGAAACGACGCCACAAGGCCGTGCGGAAGATCGCGTATGAATCCCACCGTATCGGAAATAAGGGCTTTCGCGCCGCCGCCCAGCCCGACAAGCCTGGTCTTGGTATCCAGCGTAGCAAACAGCCTGTCGTCCACGTAGGCGTCGGCGGAGGCAAATGTATTGAGAAGGGTTGACTTCCCCGCGTTGGTATAACCCGCAAGGCACACGAGCGGCCACGGCCGCCTCGTCCTGGTGCGCTCTTCTCGTTCCTGAATACGGGCAAGCTTCTTTTTGAGTTCACTTATACGTTTTCTCATCGGCTCGCCTCTCAGCTGAAAAGGGCTTTCCCCGGGCCCTCTCATCCCTATCCCGCCCTTGAACCTCTGCTGTCTGGCGGAAACCGGAACACGGGAAACCAGGTACTGAAGCTGTGCCAGCTCAACCTGAATCTGCGCCTCGGCGGAGCGCGCACGCCGCGCGAATATCTGCAGAATCAATTCCGTCCGATCGATTACCTTGATGCCCAGTGACAAGTCGATGTTATTCACCTGGATCGGGGAAAGATCGTTGTCGAAAACCACGAGGTCGGCGTCTCCCCTGCGGCATGCCAGCTGTATGTCTGCGAGTTTTCCTTCTCCGACGTAGAAACCGGGGGTAGGTTTCGCGCGCCTCTGGGTAACACTGCCCGCCACTTTCACGCCCGCGGTATCGGCCAGCCTCTCCAGTTCCCTCAGCGATTCAGCCGCCGTCGCGCGCGTTCTTCTGCCCCAGATCACCTGAACAAGAAGCGCCCTCTCCGACACCGAGGTTTTTGCGGGTTTTTTTGCTTTCAATACAGCGGTGTTTCCGGCCGTTATCTCTTGATTCCCCGGGCGCCCGGCGTTCTCTTCTTTCTTCTCGTTCTGAATATTTCGCGGCGAAGTTCTTTCCGGTTCTTTACAACAGGCTGTTTAAGCCAGGCCCTGAACGCCTTATGAACCTCGGGATCGTCGAACGCGGAGCACTTGCGCCTGTTCCGCCATTGACCTCTCGGATACGCGTACAGCCAGCAGTGATCTCCAAGATTCAGCGGACAGGAATAACATTTCCGAACAGGTTTTTCGCTCCGCCGCATCTGTCTCCCGAAAGGGGCGAGCGACGGGATTCGAACCCGCGACCCTCAGAACCACAATCTGATGCTCTAACCATCTGAGCTACACTCGCCGTCTGAATTCTTTCGCTGAACGCCGCCGGAACGCGTCGCGTTCCACGGCACAGCCGGTTGAAATACTGACATGCGGGGCATCGTAAATGCACGAAAAAAAGATAATGGAGAGTCTCCCGGGGCGCGCAAAACGGGTATCCGCGTGAGCGGGACCTCAGATCTCTCCATTTCGCGCGGCGGCGATGAAGTTCATCCCGAAATCATCCTCCCCGTTCAGCAAGTCGGCGGTCACGCGAAACGACTTGCTTCCAGTATCCAGCGAATTCAGCGCTTCAAGGTTCACCTGAACGGGATCCACGATGCCGCCGTCCGCGCCGGCATCAAGGCACATGCGCGTAAAAACCAGGTTTATGAGCGAACGTTTCGGCATGCCGAAGGAAACATTGCTCAGACCTCCGCTTATATGAACAGCCTGCCCGAAACGTTCGCGGATTTTTTTCAGCGATTCCAGGAACGACACCCCGTTGCCGCTGTCCGTTGATATCGGGAATACCAGGGGATCGATGTAAATGTCTTCTTCGGCGATACCCGCCGATTTCAATTCCGGCATCAATTGATCCAGGTTCTGCACTCTGCCCTCGCACGTTGAAGGAAGGTCGTTTTTGCCTGCCGCCGACGCGATTACGCCCGCCCGGAATTCGGAAGCCAGCCCGATCACGTCGAACCGTTCTAGAGAAACCGAATTCAACAAAGGTCTGCCGCGCGAAGGATCGCATTCCTCGAGACCGGCGCGCAGGATGTCCATATTGGAAGAGTCAATGCTTAGAGGCAACTTCGAGGCTTCCCGGACGGTCCCCGCAAGCCATTTCATCAGTTTGACTCGCTCGTCCACATCGGTGCTGAATTCATCTACGTTAAGGTCCAGATAATTCGCGCCGTTCTTCTCCTCAGCGGCCGCAATTTCCCGCAGATAACGCACGCCTGCTTCCTTTCCCTTTCCCTCGCCGTAAAAACCCTGCCAGACAGCCGCGGCGCAGTGCTTTACCTTTCCGGCCGCCCAGTCGGCGTCTGAAGTGAAGCGTTCCGGCACCGGCAGTTCAACTGCCCCGTCGCCGGCCGAACGCCGTATTACGTATTTGTCCGGTGAGATTTCCTTAACGTATTTACCGCCTACCTTACAGACCCTCGTGCAGTGTATGTTTTCGCCTATGCTTATGAATTTCTCTACGCTCACAAACGCCCCCTTCCGTCATCTCTTATCAATACACCTTCACCCCCAGAAATATCAAAAGTATTCCCAGCGCCAGTCCAAGCAATGAAAAAAGCATGAACACAGACCGGTTACGTATCAACAGGTCCATTGCCTGTCTGAACTTGTACGGGCTCAAAATAAGAACCATGCCTTTTACCACTATTATATAAGCCACGACGGCGACCAGGTACTTCCATGCCGATTCATGCCAGCGGGCGGCGGCAAGCATCGGACAGGCGGCCAGCAGAAGCAGGCCCCCGAGCGCTCTGGGCGCGAGTAATTCATCCATGAGTTGGATTACGCAGAAGTACAGGACCGGCGCCAGCACATACAACCACGGCTTGTAATGTTCGAACCGTCCGAGTTCCGCGTTCAGCACTATCACCGCGGCCCACACCACGTCCGCGGCACTGAGTACCAGGGCCGCGGGACGATTCCTGGGAAACTTTGCTATCACTCGCCGGGTCGTTACGCCTCCCGCAAGAACAAAAAAAACGTAAAGCGCCGTCAGTATCCCGCCGGCAATTACGGCCGTTAAACCAAGATCACTCAACACCGGCCTCTCCCTTCACCACTCTGCCGTGCAGGGTCTGGGGCATGGCTTTGTTAACTTCAATCATAACCAGGTCTCCCGTTCTCACGTCTTTGGCCGGATCAAAAAGGACTATCCTGTTATCCCTGGTTCTTCCGAACCAGCGCGCAGCATTACGCGGGCTCGGGCCCTCCGCCAGGACTTCGACGTTCCGGCCGATGAACCGCCGGTTGATACGCTCGCCGCGCTCCTGCTGATCCCTCAGCAGTGTCTGGTTCCGGCGCTTTTTCTCTTCCAGCGGCAGGTCGTCTTCAAACTCCGCGGCTCGAGTACCGGGCCGCGAAGAGTACTTGAAAATGAACGCGTTGTCGAAACCTATTTCCTCCATCAACCGGCGCGTCCTTTCAAAATCTTCCGCGCTTTCGGACGGAAACCCGACAATGATGTCCGTGGTAATGGCTATCTCCGGCACGGCTTCTCTCAAAATGGATACCGCCTTCATGTAATCGCCGGTCGTGTACCCGCGCCGCATCATTTTCAGAACACGGTCCGAACCCGACTGCAGGGGCATGTGCAGATGTTCGCACACGGCAGGCACTTCCCTTATTGCGCGTGCAAGCTCGGCGGTGCACCCGTCCGGATGACCCGAAGTGAACCTGATACGCTTTACTCCCGACTCGCGGGCGACGGCTTCCAGAAGAGCCGGCAGAGGTTCGCTGTAAGGTCGCAGTGTACCGCCGTGCGCGCTGACCGATCGCCCGTCCCTGCCGTAGGACATGACACTTTGTCCGAGCAGGACTGCTTCCTTTGTGCCGCCGCTTACCAGGCCGCGCACTTCGGCGGCAATTTCGGTAATCGGCCTGCTTCTTTCCGGTCCCCTCACGTCCGGCACCACGCAGTACGTACAGCGCCGGTTACAACCGAACAGCACGTTCACGAAGGCTGTAACCCGCGCACCGTAATGAACCTCTGCAAAAGGCGCTCGTTCACTTTTTTCACGGCCCAGTTCCAGCACCCGGCGTCCCGCCGCCGCCTTTTCCAGCACATCCGGAATGAGATGAAGGCCGTAAGTGCCCACGGCGAAATCCAGCCCATCGACTTTGCCGAATATTCCGCCCTTGAGACGCTGGACCATACACCCGGCCGCTCCCACGATTCTGCCCGGCATCTGCGCCCGGGAAGCCGCGAGAAGGCCAAGCTTTCCCAATGCTTTCTGTTCCGCTTTTTCCCTGACTGAACAGGTGTTTACTATCACGGCCCGCGCGTCCGACTCCCGTTGGACCGCTTCGTGCCCGCTTCGCCGTAACAGCTCGGCCATGGCCTCGCTGTCCCTCTCGTTCATCTGACAGCCATAGGTCTTGATGAAAAATTTCACGGCCCGTCATCGCCTTCCTCAATCGGGAGGCCTTCCGTATACGATTCGCTTCCTCGGACCACTTTCAGGCGTTCCAGCAATTCGCGAGGCCACCGGAACGGTTCCCATCGCGGTTCTTCAGCGGTGCCGCGCAGACGAAACTCGAGCATTTTCCCTATGGGCCACCAGATCGTGCCCACAACCCTGTCCAGCACGGTCTTGTTCTTCATCAGCTTCACCTGGACATTAAAATTCAGCCGTTTATCAAAATAATATTCCCCTTCTCCGCTTAAACTCAGCACGTCTCCCAGGATTGTAGCCCTGTCCGCCTTTATCCTGCCGTCTCCGATCCGGAATTCCGCTTCAGCGTCCGTCTGGGACAACACTAAGTCCAGTCCCGGCAGAGCCCGGCTCATGAAATCTGTCAACCCGCCGAACAGGGGTAATCTGAAAATTCTGCCGTCGCTGATTTTCACGCTTCCGGCCCCGTTGGCCGTCCGGCCGTGCCCCGTCCCCATCAAACCCCGCACGGTCCCGGAACAGGATAATGTCCCTCGGTAGTCCCGATCTGTTTCAGGGTTAAGATCCTTTACCATCCTCCCGAAATCCGCCCCGGCAAGCGCCCCGTCGATTTCGTAACTTACATTCGTGCGCGAGCCGGCGGGTGTCATGAAAACGGCCCTCTCCCCGGTGATGGCTCCACCCCATATTTTCCCCTTTATGTTGCTGACAACGTTGGTAATGCCATGCGTATCCAGGATAAAACGCAGTTCTTCACTCTTGAACTTCGATACGGCCAGTCCGCGGCTCTGGACAGTGCCGTGTACACGATTAAGCGCCGGGTCGCTTGTTCCTATCACGCCTCCAGCGTTAAACGTTACTGGGCCGCGGAAACTGAAATTGTGCATGAACTCAGCCGTAAAGGGACCTATCATCCGGGCCAGCGCCTCCGGCGCGATTGTGGATAACCCTTCAAACGCAACGGTGCTTTCCATGAAATCCAAGCTCAGCTCCGCCATTACCCGCCCATCTTCACGCGTAACGAAAAGCGGATCTATTTGCAGGACCGAGTTCGTTTGACCGTCCTCCGCGGACCAGTCTGAAACCAGCGTGCCGTCACTGCGGAGGATCTCTACGCCGCGGTACCGGAAATTCCCGGCCCAGAACCTGTTCCTGAGATGAAAACTTCCATTCGGACGGCAGACCTTGGAAAAGTCGATTTCACACCGCGGCTGTTCAGCCTCGAATTCCAGCCTGTCAAAAACAGCGGCCGCCCCGGTCAGGCCTGTCTCTCTGAAACTGTCCGACAGCAGACCCGGGTCCAGCGCGGTGCTTCCCGTACCCTCAAGAACCGCGGAATCGTGATGATAGGTCATCTCCGATCGTATCTCTCCGAACCGATCACCTTTGCCAAGGGCGGCTTTGAGGTCAGCGATTATCAGCCTGTCGGCGTCGCCGTCCAGACGACATTCGAGTTCGGCTATTTCAAGTCCCGGAACTTCGCATTTCCTCAAGCCGAGAGACAACGATACATCGCCGGGTTTCCCCGCGGTCCGCTCGGAACTCACGGCGAGTCGCGGCCTGATTGCCGCCCCGAAGACATCAACGCGTTTGACGCATTCACGCCGTGAAACAAGCGACGGCCAATCAACAAGTATCCCGACCCTTTCGGCAGTAAGCGCCGGGGGACCCACTACTCCTTTTCTGTAGAGGCGCACATTTCGGGCGGCTATCCTGCTGAAGTTTTCAAAACCGATGTCACCTGCTTTGACAAGAAACCGGCCTCGGCTCAGGCGGCGGCACGCCGAGCGGACCAGCCAGTCGGGACAACCAGCGTACTGAAGGTAGACAACCGCTCCAACCGCCGCGGCCGTCGCCAGCAACAGGACTCTTAACGCAAATCTCCTTATCGGAGAACCGTAATAACGATTATCAATGCTTATCATGGAACAACCCGCCCGTCTGCAGGAAGGGGGCCTACTCGCCGCTCGCCCTGATCAGGTCCCTGGTGAGCATATCGACGGCGGCCTTCCTGAGAACAAAGATCACGTCCGCGCCCTTAACCATGGCGTATATACCCTCCCCGGGCGAACGGAAACCGATCATTACCGATTTCTGAATGCCTTCCGAACCGCTGAGACCCAGCGTCAAGGTGAGATGCGGTTCAGCGAGACCATAAGGGGCGCGGTTTTCCGGAGCGTAAGCCTCGAATTTTGAAGCGCGCAGATTGGATACGGCGAAGAGTATGCTCTCCACCGCCTCGGTGTCCACCGGTCCGGCCCCTTCCGGGCTTTTCCAGTCTCCGGAATCATCCCGCGTTATTGTTTCCTCTTTCCCGCATTTTATCAGGGTTATCCTTCGTATGTTTTCCGCGGAAAGGGCAAGCATTGTTTTGTCGCGATACACCAGCGGGTCGGCCCCCGTTTCCCCCAAACGCGCCGTTTCTTCCGCCGAAAGCGTGAACACCGTCGCCTCGTCACCGAATTGTATTCCGCGATCAGTAAATTTCCCGTAAACCACGCTTCGCCCGTTAATCCTCCTGCCTATCGCCACGCCTTCCGTCAACGGCCCCTGTCCGTCCGTTTCTTTGCCTGCAGCCTCCGCCCCCCCTTCAACGGTTCCCGTTGAAATTCTCATCTCGCACGACACCGGAGTCAATCCCATAACGGCGAGATTTGTCTCGGACCCGTCGGCAAATGACAGTATTCTGAGACGCGTCAGATCTCTCAGCATTTGATCTACGGTGCCCCGGTCAGCCGGCCAGTCCACCGGCTCGGTTATCCGCCACGGCAAACCGTGCGACCGCACCATCAGAAGTTCCCGGTTCTTTTCCCGCACGGAAACAGACATGACGTCCGCCGGGGCAATCGTAAAAACGTTCCTGTTACGCAGATCTTTCACTTCCACGTCCAGTACTTCCAGTACCGAAGGATCGACCGCGTAAACCGAGTTGACGCCTTTTCTGCGCGCATAAACTTTATTTTCGGTCCCGGTATCCTTCCTGCCGAACAGAAGCTCCACCCCCACGTCCTCTCCGCTCCGCCACAGCATCACCTTTACCCGCGCTTCATCGTCGGCAAGATGATAAAGTTCGAATCGAGACCCGGCATCCGGCGGAACGTCTTCCCCTGTCTCCTCTTCACCTTCCTGCGGCCGGTCTTCATCCCATACGAATTCCCGGACCTGTGCGGAATAGAGAGCCTCCAGTATGCCAAGCACACGGCCCTGGTCCGCTCTGCCGATATCCGGCTGTTGAAAGAGCCAGTATTTGCTCTTCTGGCCGCGCGCTAACTCGATAAAGCCTCCCTTTCTGGTCTGTATACCCAGCCGCCATGTTCTGTCGGCCGAACCGTGGAGGAGATATTTATCCCGCAATTCCTGAACTGAACCCGGCAATACGTCAATGATCCGGGAAGAAACGGCTATTACCGCGTCCTCGTCTGAAAGCTTTACGTAAAGCTGACGGCCCAGCGGCGAGTCGGCTCCCGCCAGCAGTTCCTTTCTCCCGGTCCCCGTTTCCAACGCGAGGACTGCCCGCGGCTCGGCCAGACCGTAGTCTTCGAGCGTCAGTTCACGTTGGGCCCGCTCGGCGGCCGAAACAATTTCCCGCCGCTTGATTGCCCCGGCTACCTCCAGTATTGCCTGAATTCCGGCTGAATCGGCCCGGACATCCAACGGTTCTTCAATGCGCCACTCTCCTCCGATCTTCCGGCATTTTACCTGCATGTCACCACGGCGTATCTCCAGGGATTCTACAGTCGCGAATGACAGGTCAATCAGGGGAGCTCCCGCCCCTTCGGCTGAACCGTCACGGCCGCCGAGCCTCTCGCACATGTATACAACGGCTCCCATAACGCATACCGCCGCAAGAAGACGTATTGTGGTCCGCAGTCTCATAACCGCTGACTCCGGCGCCTCACCAGCCATACCGCAATGCCAATCAGCGTCAGTACCGCCGGCATACCGCCCGCCACCGTCGCGTACGCGATATTGCGCCTGTCCCGGGCCATTCCCAGCCGCAGAATCGCGGGATTCTTCGGAGCTATTGCCATCAGTTCCTCCCGCTCGAGAAGCCAGTTGATCGCGCTCATGAAGAAGTCCTCGCCCCCCAGACCGCGCCTGAGGGCGCCGTTGGAAACCAGCAGGGAATCCCCGATCACAACCAGGCGGGTTGTCTTAAGCTCCATTGCCGCCTCGTCTTCTGCTCCCTTGCGCACGGCCACGGCTATGGGGACCGGACCCCGCCTGTCCTCCCCGGCGTCGAACTTTGCCGGGCTCTGTCTCAGGTTCGACTCGGCCCAGCCTCTGGCTGTGGCAGACGCCAGCACCGTGACGCTAGGTCTGTCCGCCGCCGCGTCCCCCGGTTCGGCTTCCCCGGCAGGCCCGACGGTGCGCGGGAGGTAGAAGGCGGTAACGATATTGCCCAGGTTCTTTGTAATTTCATGGTTTCCGTAATGCTTCACAAGGAGTTCGCGGCCCGTAAGGGTTCGAGTGGGGTCAACGGCCACTTCGTTGCGGATTTCCACGCCCCACTCGCCCAGCAGTTCTTCCAGCCCCGTGGTCGTGGCCGGGTCCAGGAGAAAGCACATCCTTCCGTTACGCTCCAGATATCTTGCCAGCAGATCCAATTCAACGCGCGGTATTCTCCGGTCCGGTCCGGCCACAACAACCGCCGAACAGTCTTCCGGAATGCCCCCTCTGCCCGCGAGCAGTTGTTTGACCCGGATGTTGTCACGCCGCATCCTCGCCGCCAGAGCCGAATAACCTGAATCTCTCTTGTAATCCCCTGTGTTTCTTTCGCCGTGCCCGGTCAGGAAACACACAACGGGCACCTCCCCGCGCGTAACGCTCTGTATCGCCGAAGAAATCATCTGTTCTCCGCGGAACCGGAACTCCGTCTCCATCCCGGCCTCTCCCCCTTCAAGGAGACTCTCAAGGCTTTTTACGTTAATTCTGCGCGTCGTTTCCATGATGCGGTCCGCGTCCACAAGCTTTGTCCTGCCTTGCGATTCAAATACTATTACATTCGGATCTTCTATGCCGTATTCCTCTTTCAGCTCTTTAACCCTTGCAAGGTCCCTGTCGGGGTCCACTCTTTCGATTGCCAGCCGTCCGTCCGCCGACGTTTCTGAAACGTACTCGTACTGGTCCAGAAGGTTCTTCAGGAAACGGTGCCATTTATGCCCCGAACGGACAAAACTCCTGACCGTTACCGGAGCCTTCAGGTTCTCCAACAGCTTCAGCGTCCTTGAAGACAGCCTGTAGCAGTTAAAGCGTCCAAGCTCCCATCTCACGGGCAGATAATTGTAAACGAGATAATTCACAAGCCCGAGGAGAACCGCCGCCAGCAGAACGGACAGGCAAACGTTTGTGCCTGCCGCGAAACGCCGCGCCCGCTGTCGCCGGATGCCCTTCCGCCCGAGCTTAAGGTCCGCGAGTTCTTCTGTGCCGGGTTTAACCGGTTCTGTTCTGTCTGTATCCATCTTTTCCATTCACTGCCAACGCCGCGATTCCAGCACCCTTATCCCCGCAAAAAGCATGAAGACCGTGCCCGACACGTACAGCACAACCGGACCCAGCTTCACTGTTCCTCTTGAAAAAATCTCCAGATGCTCCAGCGCCGATATGTAATCGACCCACGGCATATTGCCGACGGGAGATACCGACACAATCCATCCGGCCAGTATCATTGCCCATACCGCGCACAATGTTATTATGCCGGCCACCGCCTGGTGAGACGTCAGAAGCGAAATCACAAGCCCTGTTGAAGTAAGAAAAGCGCAAAGCAGAAGCACAATAACGCATGTCCCAACCAGCGCCCCGGGGTCCGAGGCCGAAAGCGTCATGGCCGGGCTCAGCCATTCAAGCGCCAGTACGTATCCCAAAACGGGAACTAAGGAAACAATCAGAAAACTCATCGCTCCGGCGTATTTACCAAGTACTACTGCACTCTCCGTCACGGGCGCCGTCATCAGCACCTCCAGCGTCCCGGAGCGTTTTTCCTCCGCGAACATACGCATGGACACGGCGCTGATCGGCAAGGTCATACAGATTGCCGCCGAAACCGCCAGTATGGTGTAGGCCGACTCCATACTTCCCTCGTTCAGGAACACCGCGGACAGAAACACCACGCCCGTCAGCGCCATGAACACGATCATTACCGTGTACGCCACAGGGGACAGAAAGCACGAAGCCAGCTCTCTGCGCCAGATTGTCAGCATGTTTCTCATAAGTCCTTAGTCCGTCGTCCGTCGTCCGTCATCTGTCATCCGTCCTCCATCAAAGAAATAAACACATCCTCCAGCCTGCCCTCTTTCCTGGTAAGTTCTCTTATTTTCCAGCCGTTTGAGGCTATAGCCGACCACACTTCCGGTCTCAAGTCCCTTTCACCTTCGCATTCGCATGAATAGCGGTACCACTGCCCTTTCTGCTCGCTTGTGACCTCTTTAACTCCGCCGATGGACCTCAGGCTCTCCTCTATTCTTTCCTCCGGTCCTTCCGCCTCCACAATCACAAAAGCGTTGCCCTTGAAAAGCCCTCTCAGGTTTTCAGGTGTGTCGGAAGCCGCGATCCTGCCCCTGTCCATGATAAGCGCTCTCGCGCACACTTCCTCAACTTCCGCCAGCATATGTGTCGAAAGCACCACGGTGTGCCGCAGGGCAAATTCTTTTATCAGCGAGCGCATCCTACGGACCTGTACGGGGTCAAGCCCCGCCGCCGGTTCATCGAGCAGAAGCACCTGCGGTTCGTGCACAAAGCTGTCCGCGAGACCCACGCGCCGCACGTAGCCTTTCGATATCCGGCCCACCAGTCTTGAAGACACCGCCTCCAGCCCGCACGTCCGGATCACTTCATCTACGCGTTTCAGAAGGCGTTTACCCCGCAGGCCCTTGATCCGCCCCCGGTACCTGAGATATTCGGCAACCTTCATCTCCCTGTAGATCGGCACACGTTCCGGCAGGTAACCGAGCCTGCGCCGTACTTCCATGGAATCCCGGAATACATCCAAGCCGTCTATCCTGACGGTTCCGCCCGTGGGGGGCAGGTAAGAGCAAAGCACTCTCATCAGGGTCGTTTTGCCGGCGCCGTTCGGCCCGAGAATGCCCAGTATTTCCCCGCGTCTCACTTCGAAGGAAATGTTATCCAGCGCCGTGGTGCGGCCGAACCGTTTTGTAAGATTTTTAACCCGGATCATGCTCTCCTCCCCTCTCTCCCCTAATCAATTTCCATTATCTACCTTCCGGGCCCACCGTCAAGCCGTCAAATGGGGAATTCAGCTTTCAGCTCCGCCGCCTTACCCTGGTTCAAAGTTCAACGCTCAAGGTTCCCTTCCCCATTTCAGCTTTCTGCTTTCCCCGCAAATTTCAATACCCCGAACGACCCCGGAACGTGAAAATCCGGTTTCGGGCGACCCACCCTCACCCACGTGAGCCAGTGAGGATGCGATGTGTTGTCGCCGCACTTGTAGAAATTCCCCCGCCACACAATCCCCGGGGCCGGACGGTCGACCTCGCAGTACTTTTCGAGAATATCCGCCGGAAGCGCGTACTCCACCGTCCATGTCACGGGATCCGTTATCTCCGGTTCAACTTTTCCAGGAAGCGAATGCGCCCGCTCAATTCTCCTGCAATCCTTTTCTGCAATTACCGCTCTCCCTTCTCCCCGTGCCTTCTGGAAATGAAACAGCATTGTGCCGCCGCAGTTCATCTCGATGTTGAAATATCCAGCGGACACGTCGGCTCCCGGCGTAAAGAAAAACTCCACGCAACTGTCCCCGCACACGCTTTCCTGATCGCGCTGGGCCGTCGCCCTCACGTACCTGTCTTCCACCCGGAATATCACAAACAGTTCGCCCGCCCGCCAGGCGATCTTCGCCCCGGTATCCGGCATGTGCGCCGGCTTCCCGCCCATGCAGTTCCCGATACTCAGTGCCGGCACGTCTTCCCACACCGGCTCCTCCCACTCTGCGTCAATACGGGCCCTCGCCGTCAGTTCTGTTACTCTGTATTCCATGCGATCTTCCGCCTGTCAGTCTTGAGTCGCGACTTTTATACACTTCCCCCATGAAGAATATCAACACGTCTTGTTCCTCATCCCCGCCGCCTCGCCGTCTTCCCGCCACCCGTTCGCTTCCAACCGACAATTGCACGCTCGCTTTCTTCATTCAGTGTTTTCTCCCCTTTTCCGGTGCATTACCTCCTTGTTTCTGCCCCGTCTTGCTGTACAATCTCAAACATTGAATTATACACGGCGACTCAAGCCGTCTGCATTAACGAAATCAGCCGTCTAAATACAACTGTTCTGTAAGAAAGAATGGATAACGCCATTGAAAACGGAAAGCTTATTCTGGGGTGGCAAAATGCAGAACATATACACAGCTATAACGAAACAAGATGGTAATTGGCGGATTGGCTGGATCGAGGAAGTTCCCGGGGCAACCGTCAGGAGCATACTCAAGAGGAGCTTCTTGCTTCCCTGCGGGAGACACTACAGGAAGCACTTGAATTCAATCGTGTAGGGCGTCGGTTGTATAGCTGAAGCGGGACGCCCTTTCCTCCGAATTGCCTGCGGTCATTGTCCTCAATGGTCCGCACGTTAGCCGCTACTGACGTCCCCCTGGATCTGCACGGTTTCTGCTGGAGCCATGTTACGGGTGACAGTCAAAGCGGTAGATCCCCCCCCGCGGTCTCGCCAGAGACCG
>JAWODU010000063.1:0-24537 GCA_046483125.1 Kiritimatiellia bacterium | reverse complement strand
ATTGGGATTAAGATGGGAGGGGAGGGACACCTAGTCCATACACTTAGTCGCAACACCTGCTCGTTTACGCTTACTCGACCCGCTTTGGCCGTAGTTGTTGAGCAAGAATCGATCAAGTTTGGCGGTTAAGTGTAACCGTCCGCCGCCGCGGCGGCGGAAAGGGTGGCGACTAAGCGGGTCGATTAAGAGTGGGAGATAATGATTAAGATTAAGATTGGGATTAAGATGGGAGGGGAGGGACACCTAGTCCATACACTTAGTCGCAACACCTGCTCGTTTACGCTTACTCGACCCGCTTTGGCCGTAGTTGTTGAGCAAGAATCGATCAAGTTTGGCGGTTAAGCGGGTCGATTAAGAGTGGGAGATAATGATTAAGATTAAGATTCAGCATGCAGAGGAAGGAATACGGGTATGAAGTACGACAAACTGAGCGCGTTCGCGGATGAAATCGGCGACGATCCGGACGTTCAGATCGAGCACCTGAAAGCCAACGGCGTAAACAACATCGAACTGCGCGGGGTATGGGGGAAGAATGTCCTCGATCTGTCTCCCGAAGAAATCGGCGAAGTGGAAAAACGGGCGAAGGCCAACGGCCTCGGTTTTTCCGCGATAGGT
Source organism: Kiritimatiellia bacterium (assembly GCA_046483125.1). Taxonomy (GTDB): domain Bacteria; phylum Verrucomicrobiota; class Kiritimatiellia; order UBA8416; family JAWODU01; genus JAWODU01. The sequence continues at coordinate 23,922 of JAWODU010000063.1, read as the reverse complement.
TCGCCGCTTGGCAAGTTTCCGCTCTCCGGCCGTTTTGAAGACCAGCTTGAAGATCTGAAGAAAGCCCTCGATTACGCCTCGGCCATCGAAGCTCCCTACATAAGAATGTTTTCCTTTTACATTCCCGAGGGCGAAGATCCGGCAAACTGCCGTTCACAGGTCCTGGACTGGCTCGGAAAGATGGCCGCCGAGGCGGAAAATACGGACGTTGTTCTTGCCCACGAAAATGAAAAGGGCATATACGGCGACACCGGCGGGAGATGTCTCGATCTCTACGAGAACATAAATTCAAAGAGCTTCACGGGAGTGTTTGATTTCGCCAATTACGTTCAGTGCTCTCAGAAACCTTACGAGGATTGCTGGATAAGCCTCAGGGATCACATTTCCTATTTTCACGTCAAGGATGCCGCGGCTTCGCAAGGAAACGTCGTGCCCGCAGGCGAAGGAGACGGCGATATCGCCCGGATACTGACGGAGGCGTTCAGGAGCGGCTTTGACAACTTTCTGACCCTGGAACCCCATCTGTCGGTGGCGGCGGCGAGCTACGGCAAGACCACGCCCGCATTGTTCAAGACCGCCTGCAAGGCACTGCGCAAGGTGCTTGACGGTATATCGGTTTAGAAGAAACCGGAATTCGCGTGCGGCGGAAGATGCCGGGGCTCGATCCCGCGTGCCTGTTCCGGGCCTTACACGGGGCTTGATTGCGAAAAAAGCGCTTTATCCGCGATGTTTTCGGCCCTGGAGGGTTGCGGCAGGTATTGCGAGATAACTATATACTGTTGAACCTTCAGGACGGGTGCCTTATGCTTTCCGGTGGATAACAGGCGCGGGAAATGAAAAAATCTGCTTTTACTCTTATCGAATTGCTGGTGGTGATAGTGATTATCGCCCTTCTCGCCGCGCTGTTGCTTCCGGCAATAACAAAGGCCCGGGAAAAGGCCCGCCAGCGCTATTGCGAGAATAACCTGCACCAGTTCAGCGTCGCGGTCACGCTCTACCGGGACGACCATTCGGGCGATTTTCCGGACTGGCTGTCCACATTGTATCCGGACTATATAGCCCAAAAGGACACCTACATCTGCATGTCGGACCGCTCGCGCGGAGCGGACGGGTCGAAACCGGAGAGCCTGCACAGTGAATTGCCGGAAGCGGACTGGGAAGCCAATCAGTTCCGGGAAACGGATGATACGATGGCGGGCGGTCAATATAATCAGGATACCTACGGCACAACTTTTGACCGTAATGATTCTGTTGCAGCGTGTAGTTATATGTACGAGTTTTGCAATGCGACTTGCGATTGGGGCGCGGGTTACGTGGGGCCTGGCGGATCCGCAACGGACGACGATATAGACATTAACAATGACGACAGAGTATCTTGGTGTGAGACAAAGGAATATCAGCTTCATCATGGTGATACGGATCATCCGTCCGCGTACGACGAAACAAGTTTCCCGATAATTCGCTGTTTCCATCATTATCAGGAACATACCTTTACCGTGGACGACCCGGACGATCCGAAACAGGGGCTCACCCTCAACGTCGCTTACGCCGGAAATGTCTTCCGGGCGCCCCTGAAATGGGAACTGAAACCTACAGAAAACTGAGCTGAAGGACGGCAGATATGAGAATACGTTTGATTAATGTTTTTTTTATTATCCTCGCGCTGGGAATTCTAGCGGGAGGGTGCGTGAGTATCCGCGGTGAAGACCGGGAACAGAACGTCAAACCTGCCGCCGAGCTTTCCGGGGCCAGGAAGCTTTACGAACAGGGCAAGTACACCGAGGCGATGATCGCCTGCACGGAACTGGCGCGCCGGGACCCCCTTATGCCGGGTCTGCCCGAACTGGAGCGCAGTATTATCAACAAACTCAACGAGCGGCGCGGGGAAACGGCCGCGGCGCGCGCGGAACCGGCGCATGAAAGAATGGAACTCGACGTGTCGGAAAGAAAGGCCCTGCCCGATTCCTACGGCATGCGCCGCAGAACGCAGGTTGAGACCCCGGGGGTTAAAACTCCGCCCGGCGCCATGGAAGAGGTACTGCGGAAAAATGTGACGGTAATACTGCCGATGGGAGCGGGACTGCCTGAGCTTATCGACGCTCTCAGGCAGGACGAAGGCGTGCCCATAATAGGAAGCCTGGAAAACATAGCTTCCACACCCATGGCGATCAACGCCGTGGACGTTCCGCTCGGGGAGATACTGGAATATATTTCAAGGAACATGGGCGTGCAGTTCTACCTGGGGGAAAGACTCATATGGGTAGTGCCCGGACAGGCGGGCGGGCAGGGAGAACCCAGAATACCCATGGAGACGAGGATGTACCGCCTTCGCAAGGGCGCTCCCGGCATCAAGGTAAGCACCTCCGAAGAAGTAACGGAGATGGACGAGGACTACGAAAGGCATTCGCGCCTGCTTGACGCGATAGGGAGATTTGTGCCTCAGCCGGAAAGCGCGGACTTTCTTTTCGACAGGAACACACACGTTCTGGTGGTCCGGAACACCAGGGCCAATCTCCACAAACTTGAGGAGATACTGGAAGCCATTGACGTCACTCCTCCGCAGATTCTCATAGAGGCGCGGTTTATTACCACTGCGGTCAGCGATCTGCGGGAACTCGGAATAGACTGGATACTGGACAGCGCCGTTGAGGTAACGTCAAAGGGCGGCGAAAACAAGACGCAGATAGAGCCCGGCAACGTGGCGCCTTACACTGCTCTTAATCCCGACGAGACGGAAACTCTTACTTTTACTTACAGCGGGTTGCTTACCGATCCCATGTTCAGGGCCGTCCTTCACGCCATAGAAAAGTCCGGGAAGGCCCGGACTCTTTCCGTGCCCCGCGTGACTACCGTGAACAATCACCAGGCGACGATACACGTGGGGCAGAGGTATCCGTATTTTACCAGGTTTACCACTGTGCGTGACGTGGTCGGTTACGACTCAAACGGAAACGCTATTTACGACGATTCCCTGGTGCCGGAAGGAGACCCGGTCTGGGAGGACCTAGGCATAACACTGCATGTTACTCCCAGCGTGGGGGCCGACATGCGGTCGATAACCCTTTCACTTTATCCCAGCATCAAGGACAAGGTGTCCGAAACCGTTTACAGGGTGTCGGGCGGAAGCAGTTTGTCGGACGACACCAACGAAACGGCAATGGTGTGGCTGCCGATATTCGAAGAAAGAAAAATACTTACCAAGCTGATCGTGGGAAGCGGCGAAACCGTGGTTATGGGAGGGTTGATAAGATCCGATGAAAGCCAATCCGAGCGGCGGGTGCCGATACTCGGATCTCTCCCTCTTCTGGGAAGGTTTTTCCGGCATGACAGCGTGTCCGAGACAAAGGAAAACCTGCTTATTTTCGTCACGGCCACAATTCTCTCCGAACGGGGCGAAAATCTGATTCCTATAACGAGGCAACAGCAGAAAGTGTCTGACGCTGAACCCCCCGCTCAACCTGAAGAACCCTGAACCCTTAACCTTTCCGCCTGAGGCGGACCCGCCTCAGGCAGGGAACCTTGAACTTATGCCACTCAAAGGCACAGTAATAGGACTCGATATAGGCGCCAGGTCCGCCAAGGCGGTGTGGGCGGAACCGCACGGCGGATCGGCGCGCATCAGGGGTACCGAAGAAGTTTACCTGCCTCTCGATAAGTCGGACATGGCGGCCGTCATCCGTCCATGGCTTGAAAAAAACGGAATTACCGGGCTTCCGTGCGTAATAGGCGTTCCGGGCCGCGAGGCGATGTTTCAGCCTTTCCTGATACCCGCCGAAGACCCGCGCTCGTTCGAGCAGGCCGCTTCGATGGAAGTGGTGAAGTACAACGAGATGGCTTCGGAGGACATGGTCTACGGCTATGCGCCTTTCGCATTCGACCCCGTTGAAAAAAGGATGCTCCTGGCCATGACCCGGCCCGCCGTGCTGGACCGCGTTATAGGGGCCGCCGCCGAACTTGGAGTGGAAGTAGTGGACGTGGTTCCCGTACCCGCGGCGTTATTCAACGGTTTTGAAACCGGGCAGGCGGATCACGCCGATCCATGGATATACCTGGACGTGGGGCACTCGGGCACGGACGTGGCCGTTGGCACGGGGAACAACATGATGTTCGCCCGGGCGTTTGGGGTCGGCGGATCGGTGTTCACGGAAACTTTCGTGAAAGAAGGCGGCTTTTCCGAGGCGCAGGCGGAAAACGCCAAGATCAGAGACGGATCACTGTCGAAAGGCGGTTCGGCTGAAGGCCTTCGCTCGGCGGCCGATCTGTGGATATCGGAAATGCAGACTTGTGTTTCCGTATGCAGGAGCCAGTTTCCGCGGGACAGGACCGTGTTCAAACGGATTGTGCTCAGCGGGGGGGCTTCGGCCCTGCCGGGTTTCCGGGATTATGTCGGAGCGCAGACGGGGCTGGAAACCGTTGAGGGAAGCGCGCTTAAGGACAGCGCGGCGGGAAGTGTCGAACCGAAGTTTGCCGTGGCGGCGGGACTGGCTGTTTCCGGACTGGGCGCCGGTCCGTCGCCGCTGAGTCTCATGCCCCGCAGGCTGAAGGATGAACTTACATTCAAGCGCCTTAAGCCGTTCTGGGTCGGCGCGGGTCTTGCCGCGGCCCTGACCCTGGCGGTGAGTCTCGCCGGCGGTTTCCGGGACATCCGGAGGAACAAGGCCAGGCTCAAGGTTATCGACGAACAACTGGACCACCGCAGACTGCTGGGCGCGCAGATCGACGCGGTAAAGGCGCACAATGAAGAAATCCACCGCATGGCCCTGCCGGTAAAGAAGATGATAGGGGCCGCGCCTGTAGTGAGAGACCTGGTAACGCTGGCGGCAAATTCAGTGGAAGACAGGGACTGGATCACCCTGATCTGCGACGCGGAAATGTACTATTCGCCGCGCCTGGGTTCTTCCAGTGAGGAGAAAACACTGGGCCTGCGGGATCTGAAACGCAGAAAGAAGAGGCGCGAGCAGACCAAACAAAGCCTGTGCCCGGAACGGGTGATTATTGAAGGTTATACGAGGACCCGTGACCTCGTGACGGTGAAGGCGCTGATACGGAAAATCAACGGGGCGGATTTTGTGGATTCCGCCGATCTTTTGAGTGACGACAAAGTGATTACGTACGAGGAGAATTTCGCCTGGCCGAGGGCGGCGCGCCGTTTTGTGATAGACGTGCGCCTGGCATCGCAATGAATCTGCTCAAACTCAAAACGTGGTCGGAGAGACAGCAGGTACTGGCCGTGATACTGGCGGCCGGGGCCGTTATATTCGGCCTTTGGTTTTTCCTGCTGTTGCCGTTCAACCGGGAGCGCCAGCAGTTGGAAGACCAGATCAGAAAGGCGAAGTCCGAATTGAGGAGGAAGAACTACCTCCTGGACGAAGAGATACTGAAACAGAAAAAACAGGAACAGCTGGACTACAACGCGGGCCTGAGGAAAGAATGGAACGAGATGGTCGAAAGAGTTTCGGCCTTTCCCGGGCTGGAGGAATTTCTCGGGCCGGAAGTCGGCGACATAATAGACTTCAAGGTGGCCCTTTTCAACGTAAGGCGCAATCTCATGCGCAAAGCGGCGGCCCTGAAGGTGATTCTTCCTCCCGATCTCGGTATGCCAGAAGAAGTGCGCAGTAATGAGGACGCTCGAAGACTCATGCTGCAGTTGCGTACTATAGAGAAGTTTGTTGAAATGGCTTTCGACCTGCGGATTCCCAGGCTCATGCATATCAAGCCCCTGGATCCCGTGAAAAGAACCGTCGAAGGCGTTGACGGGCCTTTCATGGAGGAATACCCGGTGCTCGTTGAATTTGAAGGGGACATCGAGACGGTATACGATTTCTTTCAGGCGGTAGTGGAGCCGCGCCGCGTATTTGCGCTGAAGCATTTCCGCGTGGAAACGCAGGAGGAGTCGGGCGGGGACGACCTCAGAATTACGGCCGTGGTCAGCGGTCTGAGTTTTCTGCGGAGACCGGAAAAGCCCAGAACTCCCGAGACAATAACCAGGCGGACAGGTCCGATGGGATATTGAAAATGGACGCATTCTGGAGATGGCTGATACGCACGAACGCGAAGGTTGTGTGCCTGTGCGCCGTGGCCGCTTTGCTGGTAACTTCGGCCTGGTGGACGTGGAAGGAACTCTCGCCGGGCGAACGCGAAGGCATTGTCAACATGCCGCCCGGTGAGACAAGGCGGAAAAATCTGGGAATTACGAACCTTCTTGCAGCGGCGGCGCTCTCGGCGCCGGAAAGCATTCCGCAGTCGCCTTTCCGCCCGCCGGTAAAACCCAGACCGCACCGCCCCCCTCGCGTTGAACACGTCAACAAGCGGGACAAAGGCAAAGATGATAACGATCCCGTGGTTCAGCCGCGTCCGCCGAAGAATAATTCTTCGAGCCGGCCGCAGGCAAAGGGACCGGAAACCGTGAGCCTGACCTACCGGGGACAGTACAGGACCACCGACGGAAGGACCATGGCCCTGATCGAGGATTCATCCAGTAAAATGAGCAGGTATTACGGCGCCGGAAGCGAAGTGTGCGGAATGCGGATAGCCGTCATAGGTCCCGAAACCATTGAAATCACACTTACCGACGGCACGTTTTTTTCACTTCAGCTCGGTAAATCGGAGGTATTTGAAGGAGGCAGGCATGAACGCTGAACGCACGAGGGAAAAAGGGGCGGAAGCGCGCCTGTTTTCGGAACAGCTTATGGCCGAACTGGGCCGCGCGCTCGCGGACAGGGGGTTTGTCACGAGAGAGCAGATCGAGCAGTTGAACGCGCGCCGGGCTCTGACCGGCGAAACGCTTCACCGCATGCTTGTGAAAGAAGGATTGGTTCGCGACTCCGACGCCCTGAAGGTGCTCAGCGATCTTACGAATATCCCTTTCCGCCGGATCGGCGATTTCCACATAACAAAGGAAACCGCGAACACGATACAGCCGAGGGTGGCCCTCCGTTACAAGATAATGCCCCTTGAAACGGGAGGCGGGACAATCACCCTGGCGGCTTCGGAAGTGCCGGACGTGAGCACGGTGGACAGCCTGCGTATGCTCCTTGGCCTGGCGATCGAGTGGGTCCTGTGTTCCGGCCGGGATATAACAAAGTCCATAAAGCATTTCTACGGTCTGGGGGCGGAGACGGTCGACAACCTGGTGGAAGACGCGCCCGACACGGAAATCGAACTGCCGGGGAGAGACGTGTCGGTCGAGGCCGCGGACGAGGGGGTAGTAAGGTTCGTTAACCAGATTATCGCGGAAGCCATATCGCTTGACGCCACCGATATACATATTGAACCGTTCGAAAGCGCGCTTCGTCTCCGCTACCGCATTGACGGAATACTGCAGGAGATTCCCGTGCCGCAGGGCGTGGCAAGACTGCATAAGCCTATAGTCTCATGCGTGAAAATAATGGCGGACATGAACATCGCCGAGCGGCGCAAACCTCACGACGGCCGCATCAAGGTCAGGAGCGGAAAGGAGGAGTTCGATCTCCGCGTGTCCATTCTGCCGACGGCTTACGGTGAGACCGTGAACATGCGTATTCTCAACCGCAGTTCCATGTTCATTGAACTGGAGGACCTGGGCCTGATGGAATCCCAACTGCCGGTTGTCAAGGAGCTGTCCGCGTTGCCTCACGGCGTGATTCTGCTTACCGGGCCTACCGGAAGCGGCAAGACCACTACACTTTACGCGGTGCTTTCCCGCATCAACAACAACGAGGTAAAGATAATTACCGTTGAAGACCCCATAGAGTACCAGATGCAGGGCATCAACCAGATACAGACACACGCCGGGATCGGGCTGACTTTCGCTTCAATACTGCGCTCAATACTGCGGCACGACCCGGACATTGTGCTGATAGGAGAAATCAGGGACAGGGAAACTGCCGATATCGCGGTAAGGGCTTCGCTTACCGGGCACCTCGTGTTCAGCACCCTTCACACCAACGACGCGCCGAGCGCGATAACGCGCCTGCTGGACATGGACATCGAGCCTTTCCTTATTTCGTCCACGCTGGAGGCGGTGATCGCCCAGCGGCTTGTCCGCCGTATCTGCAATTCCTGCAAGGCGGAATCCGCCCCCGACAAGAGCCTGGTTGAAGAAATAGCCTCGGTTTATCCCGACAGCATGGGGAACGCGAAGTTCTACCACGGCAGAGGCTGCCCCAACTGCAATTTCACCGGTTACAAGGGAAGGCTTGCGTTGTTCGAAATCATGGTGTTGAACGACGACCTTCGCGGTATGATCGTTCACCAACAGCCCGCCAACGAAATCCGCCACAAGGCGGTGGAACACGGGCTTGTGACTCTTCGAAACGACGGATGGCGCAGAGTCCTCCAGGGTATGACCACGGTAGAAGAAGTCGTGCGCGTGGCCCGCAAGACCGAAAGCAGAACAAAGCAGAAACCGTGACGGGCCGGAATGAGAACTGATACGAATGGTTTCACGCTGATTGAAGTGCTGGCGGTGGTGGCCATAATGGGGATTCTGCTTGCCATAGTGGCCGGCCTTTCCTCTTACGCGAACCGGGCGGCGAAGGAATCGCGCGCGCGGGCCTGTATGGAGGAGCTTTATTCCGCCCTTGAAGAATACGCCATGGAGTACGGGGAATTTCCCGCGGGAACCAATTCCGCGGACCTGGCCCATACGGCCGTTACCAACCGGCTTGCCCCGGACTTTGAATTCACGGATCCCTGGGGCGAACCGTATGGCTATATCCGCAGAAGCGCGGATTCGTGCGGCCTTTTTTCAAAGGGCCGCGATCGTGTCGAGGGAACGGGCGACGACATAAGACCCGAGAAATAGGTAGTGCCGTGCGAAATAGAAACAGTTTCACGCTTATAGAGCTGATTGCCGTCTTTGCCATAATCTCCTTTCTGGCGGCCCTGCTTATCGGGGCGGTAAACGTCGCCCGCCGGCGTTCGCGCCTTGTATCGGCGAAAAGCGAGGTAAGAAACATAGACGCGGCATGGAAGCAGTACTACGCGCACTACCGGAAATGGCCTTCGTTTGTCACCAACGAGGCAAACGCGATCAGCCTTACCGGAACCGCCGCCAGGTTACTTCACGGAGAGAATACCGCCGGGGATAATCCCCACGAGATAAAATTCATAGAATTCCAGAGGTGGAACCCGGCTTCGAACCCCGTCAACCCGTGGGCGGACAAGGACTCGCCTTCCGCGGGGGACTATTACTACGCGAGGTTCGACGCCGATTACGACAACGTAATAGACGCCGGCGCGGGCATACCGCCTTCCAATGCCGTCCGCCGCTCCGTGATAGTGTGGACAACAAACGCTTATACCACCAACGCAGTCGGAAGCTGGCAATGACTGAACGCGGAATTCGTTACGGCTTTTCCCTGCTGGAACTGCTCATAGCAATAACGATTGTATTCATCCTGGCTTCCATGATGGCCGCGACGGTGGCAACGGTACGGCGGAGCGCCAAAAGGCGCAGGGCCGCCGTGGAAGCCCAGGCGCTTCTGCAGGCCATGAAACGTTATCACACTGCGTACGGAGAATGGCCGGGCTCGCCGCCTCCGGGGGCCGGCGACGTTACTTTCACAAACTGCGCGGGAGTGCTGGCGGACCTGACGAACAATCCGAGAGGCCTTCAGCTTATAGAACTCGGAGAGGATGATATAAAGAACAACTGCCGTGTAGATCCGTGGGGACGTTCCTACGTGACAGCCGTGGATATGGACGGCGACGGCGCGACTGGTATTAACTGCACGAACGCCGCGGGCGTTTTTGTTACCAACGTTCCGGATAAAGCGGCTGTTTTTTCCTGGGGACCGGCGGTAAAGAAGCCTTCCTGGAGGGTTTACTCATGGTGAGAGAAGAACATGTCCGCGCCTTTACGCTGATTGAGTTAATGTGCGTGACTGCAATCGCGGTTGTGATACTCGGCATTACGCTGGGCGCGGTGATCGGCTGGGGGAGGAGCGCGGGCATCAGGACTTCCGCGGCCGAGGTAAAAGCCTCCCTTGAATACGCCCGCCAGTGGGCGGTAACCCGCCATACGGGGACCAGTTTTGTTTACAGCAACGGTACGGACGGGGCGTATTATTACCTCATGAAGCAAACAACAAACGGCCTCATCGGGTCCACGAATTACCTTGCCGCGGGCGTGGTATTCACCACCAATGACGCTCCGGAGCCCGTCGATTTTCTTTCCGACGGAACGTGCGGAGGAACGGACCAGGAATGGCCGCATGATAAAAGACGGATTGTTCTCGTCGAAGACGGAAGACCGTCGGGGATCAGGGCTACGGTTACCGTTTTTCGCGCTACGGGTTACGCCAGGGTGTCGAAATGAGCCGTTTCCCGGTCAAAAGAGCCTTTACCCTGGTGGAGGTCGCCATTGCCGTAACCGTCATGGGCATTGCCGTCGTGGCGCTTGCCGTCCTGATAAGCTCCTCTCTGGACAGGAGGGAGGAATCCGAAGCGGAAATGAGGGCCGCGGAATTCGCCTCGTCGGTCTTCAACGGTCTTCGTGCGGAGTCGCTTGCTTCAGCCGGGAGCAATAAGTGGGACAACTACTGGTCCTGTATACGAAGCGGCTCCACATGGCTTATTGCCGATGCCGCGGACCTGGTATGGACGAATCCTCCTGTCTTCTACGGCGACGGCAGACTCTATACCAATGTCTTCACCAATTACGCCCTGCACGCCGAAAGCGCTACTGACGTGGTGGACCGGGCTTTCCGGTACTCTCTTGAGGTAACACCGGGAGCGGGCGCCCATACCCGCAGGGTGGAAGCGGTACTCAGGGTATGGCACGGGAAACACGGAAACACGAATAACGAATCCCCGCTCCTTTTCTACACCGAGTACGCCGACCCGGGGGACCTCTGATATGAAGTATAGCCTTTTCAGATTTCCGCGATTACGTGAAAGGGCGTTCTCGCTTGTGGAACTGCTCGTGGCCATGGGCATCGTGATGATGCTCGTCGCGGTCCTGGCGGCTGTATTGACCGATACAGAAAGGGCCTGGAGCGCGGGAACAGCAGATGAAGAAACATGGACTTCGGCCAGAATCGCGCTCGGGGTTCTCGGCGATGAATTGAGCTGTGCCGTTGCGGATAACATTCTAACGTTCAACGTCGAAAACACAAATGAACTCTACGGTTGGGTTTCATCGGAAGCATGTTTTGTAATCCTTGATCCGGAGGTTTCCGATACCAACCGCGCGGTAGAGATGGTTCGCTACTGGGTAAGGAAAACAGGCGATACGGAACGTTACGAGCTTGTACGCGGCTCCGCCGCAAATAACTGCTATTGGAACCAGTTGTGGTTCAATGAACCGCGTCCTTTGAACCCCTCAGTGGTGGCGGAAAATGTCGCGGCTTTCAACATCGTGATGCCGCCGGATTATGTCAGTAACGGACTTCCCGAATACGTTGATATTTTCCTGGAACTGCTGGCAGGGCCGGACGCTGAAAAGGTTTCGGACCTGGCCCGGAACGGTCTTAATTACACCAATCTGCTCGAGAGAAGGGTGAAGAGATTTACAACACGGGTATTCTTCAACAATCGTGACGGCTACACGGACCGGTGAAGGAGAGCGAAAGTGATCGGGAAAAAACAGAACCCCGAGGGTGTTGCCCTGATAATAATTCTCGGAGTGCTGACGGTTCTTATATTGTTAGCCGCCGCGTTTTCCCACGTTATGCGCACCGGGCGCAGGGCGGCGCGGGGGTACGCCGATCGCGTGAGGGCCCAACAGCTTGTCCACGCGGCCCTTGGAAGGGCCATGGAGCATGTCAATGCCGCGATGCGATCTGCCAATCTTCCTTATCCCGTGTGGACGAATGGAGCGCTGGTTTCCTCCGGCTCCGGTCCCGCGTGCGATATTCTGTCCGGCGGCGCCTCGAACTGCATTCCGGGATCTCTCGGGAACGGTGCGTTTGCCGCTTCGACCAACTGCCTGTGGACGGACCTCGTTTCCTCAGACGGCGTCACCAACGGGCGGATTGCCTATATGGTGGTCAACTGCTCGGGACTGCTTGACGCCAATTACGCGGGCGGTTTTCCGAGGACAAACAGCACGAGTGTAAGGGAACTTGATCTTTCCGGCTCAGTACTGCCCGACGTTACGAATGACGCCGGTTTTATCTCTGACCGCGACGTTCACCTGCGTTATGAAACCGTGTCGGAACTGGGCCGTTTGAACCGCGGGGTTACCGATCCGGTGTCGAACCTGTTTGTGTATTCCTATGATTGCGGGCGGGATGAGTACTTTGAAAGCCCGGACGGCATGGGCGAGAGGGGCTTTCAGACTTTCCCGAAATTTTACATCAACGAGCTGGACGCTTATACTTCCTGTCCCTCCAAGAGTGTTTCGGCGTACCGCGACGATACCAATTTCACAGCCGTATACTGGAACGGTCTCACGGGCGCGCTGGCCTCCGCCGGTATAACCAATCACCGGGATTCCCTCGCGTGGAACATTGTAAATTACCTCGACCCCGACCGTGTTCCGCAAACGGACGGCGACAGACCGTGGCTTGACGACGAGGGTCTGGAAGCGGTTCCGCTCATAAACGAAATAATACTCACTACGAACAGCGCGCCGACCGAATACAAGTTTCTCGTGGAACTATGGTACCCGTTCGCGCCGGTAACGGTAACGACGAACGACGGTTTTGTTCTCCAGATGGCGGTTTTCGATTCGCCCACGGACGTTTCCGCGGAGCCGGATTTATTGAGTTACACCAACGCCTTGTGGGCGGCCCAGGAAGAAACAGGCCATATGGAATACGGTTCGACGAACGAATTCAGGGTTTTCGAATTTCCCTTCACAAATGACGTTCCCATAACCCAGCCCCAGGTGTGGTTCTCCGCCAGGGTCTGTATCACGAATCCGGCCGGAGTCATACCCGTGGATGGCGCGATGGGGGAGGAGGCGGTCATGTTCACCAACACGGCCGGCTGGTCGGTGAACGATCCCAGGTTTAACGGCGATATGTCGTACTGGCGGAAGTGTTCTCCGACTCCCGGGACTGCAAACGTGATATGCGATCCCTTCTCCGGCAAAGGCCAGGGACTGCCGCTGTGGCATGCGGACGGGGTAATGGTTAATATCGGCGAACTGGGGCATATACAGTACGGGAGTAATCAGTGGCGCAGTGTGGATATCATGTCCGCGGATGAAGGTGCGCCGCTTATGGACCGTTTGACGGTTCGTCCGGTGAACGGGCCGGCGAAGGGGCTGGTATCGATCGGTACCGGGCAGACGAACGTAATGCGCGCGTTGTTTCACAATATGGAAATCGGATACGGGACGAACGAGTTTACGCTCGAGAGCGCTGAAATCGACGGCCTGGCAGAGGCGCTGATCCTGGGCGGGCCTTACAGAAGCTGGGCACATATGTTCGCGATTTCGCCGCTCGGTCCTTCATACAGCAACGTGGCGGAGGCTTTCCGGACCGCCGTTGAAGACAGCGCGCCGGCGGGTATCGGGGTCACGGATCTCATGTACGAATCGCCGTTGAGAAACATCGCTGAACTGGTGAGTTTCCGCCAGAACATGTTTACGGTCATTCTGGCCGCCCGGGTCACGGCCCCGCGCGGAACGGCCGTTGCGGCGGAATGCCGCGCCGTGGCGCTTGTGTGCAGAGACGGTTACACCGGCAGGTATTTTACGCGCTGGCTCAGATGGCTGTAGTGTCCTGCGGGATAGACGGCTGGCCGGGATTGTCTCCGGCAGGCGGCAGGAAGATCATGAATTTCGTGCCTTCTCCGACGCGGCTTTCCACCTGGATATAGCCTTTATGCCATTCCACGATCCTGTACACCATTGCCAGCCCCAGCCCCGCGCGCGCATCCTCTTTTCCCTTTGTCGAGAAAAACGGTTCGAATATCCTGGGCAGGTCTTTTTCCTTTATGCCCGCGCCGGTGTCGCTGACGGTTATGATCAGGCAGTTTTCGGTTCTCGGGCTGTCCGGAGAAATGCCGCAGACCTTTGAGAGCAGGTCGTGGTCGGACGGATCCGCCTGGCGCATTCTTACGGTAAGCGTGCCTCCTTGGGGCATCGCATCCTGCGCGTTGAGCGCCAGGTGAACAAGGGCCTGTTCCATCTGGTCGGCGTCCATGAATATTTCAGGGGCGTCTTCCCGGACGTCTATGTCGAGTGTGATGTTGCCGGAAAGCGAATGTTTCAGTATCTCCCGCACCCCGCGGACGATTAGAGCGGGCTCTGTCTTCCTGAAATTCAGGCTCGGAGGCTGGGCAAAGGCCATGAGTTCGCCGTTGAATTTTGAAATACTCGACGCCGCGTCGGTAATCGACTTGATGGGCTCCGGGATATCGGGAGAATCCCTGTGCCGTCTTTCAATGTACTGGGCACTGCTTATTATTACGGCCAGGGCGTTGTTGAAATCGTGCGCGACCTTATGGGCGAACTGTCCGATGGCCGCCATTTTCTGCGACCGGAAGACCTGCTGTTCCAGCATTTTTTCATGTGTTACGTCGCGCTTGACCGCCACGTAGTTGATAATCCTGCCCAGGTAATCTTTGACCGGCGATATAGTACCTTCTTCCTCAAACAGCGAACCGTCCTTTTTGCGGTTGATAAATGTGCCTTTCCATATCGAGCCGCTCGAAATGGTGGACCACATTTTCCTGTAAAACCCGCTACTGTGGCGGCCGCTCTTGAGAATGCTGTGGGTTTTCCCGACGCATTCTTCCTGGGTATAACCGGTCATTTTCTCAAAAGCCGGGTTGACGTACTGTATTTTGCCTTCTTCGTCGGTGATGGTGATGGATTCGGCCGCGGAATCGACGGCGGCGGCCATACGGCTCATCTGTATGTGGCTTTTGTCCAGGGCCGACCTGATTCTGGAGTGAGAGATCGCGAGAAACTCGGTAGTTGCCAGCACAAAAAACAGGAAAGCCCATTCAATCGTGTAGAAGAAGCTGTAAAGGCCCGTACTGACGGCCATGTCGTTAACGACGGCAGCCAGTACAACAACGATCCCCATGAGCAGTAAGAGAGGCGCGGACCTGTGTTTCCTCCGGCTGTGAGCGGCAACGGTAGCCAGGACGTATCCCAACGCGGCGATGCCCCAGACGGACCACGTGGTTATCAGTACACCCGGCTGTGATTCGCGGTATACCGCCGTGAACCAGTATGTGCTGATTCTCTTGATCGAAGGCTGTGCGGTCCAGACCCAATTGTCCGGTGCAATCAGCACGGCGATCATCTGGACCGCGAGCCAGCCGTAAAGAATCCAGTCCCATATTCTCCACCTGTGCGTTATGAGTTCGGCCGAGAGCCATATCAGGCTGGCGCCGAAAATACTGAGAGTGGTGAATTGCCACGTCTGCCAGAAAGCGCCCGCCTCGCAGGTATCCGCCCTGTAAAGCCCGGCGCTGAATATGTCGTAGGCGGCTATGCTCAGGCATATGGCGGCAAAAGCGAGAAGTTCGCGCCTGTTGCGGTCGCGGCAATAGAATGAAACGTGATGGCCGCCCACGTAGAGCGCAAGACCAGCCAAGCCGATAATTACTGCTGCGTACCAGTCCATATTTGCCGCCGCTTGTACTGATCCCTTTCACGGGCAGGCATCACGCACGCCCGCTGCGCGGACACCATGCAGTATCCAACGGAAGGCGTATTGTGCGAAATAACGCGGGGGCAGTTCAAGACTTTGTTTGGGAGAATGCTATGCCGCCGATTCCGGCGGTTTCGGGAGACCCTCCATGCATGCCAGGGACCTTTCGAGCATTTCCTGGGGCAGGGGATAATCTTCCAGCTTGCCGTCGAAAAAGGCCTCGTAACCGGTCAGGTCCATCAGGCCGTGGCCGGACCAGTTCAGGAGTATTACCTTTTCCTTTCCTTCTTCTTTCGCCCGTTCGGCCTCGCGGACTGCCTGGGCGAGAGCATGTGAAGTTTCCGGCGCGGGAATGAACCCCTCCGTGTGCGCGAACTGCACGCCGCTGTTGTAGCATTCAATCTGCTCAAGAGCGTTTGCTTCGATCAGGCCCTCCCGGAGAAGATGCGAAACCAGCGGCGCCATGCCGTGATAACGCAGTCCTCCCGCGTGAATGGGAGGAGGCACGAATTTATGGCCCAGCGAGTACATGGCCAGAAGAGGCGTCATCATGGCCACGTCACCGGCGTCATACGCGAATGGCGCCCGGGTCATGGTGGGACAGGCCGTCGGCTCCGTGGCTACAATGCGGACGTCTTTCCCGTTCATCCTGTCGCTGAGGAACGGAAACGCCAGCCCGGCGAAATTCGATCCGCCTCCGGCGCATCCGATGACCACATCGGGGTATTCATTGATTTTCTCGAGCTGTTTCTTTGCTTCCAGGCCGATGATAGTCTGGTGCATGAGGACGTGATTCAAAACACTGCCCAGGGAGTAACGAGCGTCTTCCGAGCGAACCGCGTCTTCTATGGCTTCGCTGATGGCGATGCCCAGACTGCCCGGCGTATCCGGTGTTTCGGCGAGAATACTGCGTCCGGTCTCCGTGTCGGTACTCGGGCTCGCAACGCACTCCGCGCCCCAGGTACGCATCATGATCTTGCGGAAAGGTTTCTGGTCGAAGCTGATTCTTACCATGTACACCTTGCATTCCAGCCCCACCAGTTTACAGCCCATCGCAAGCGCGCTTCCCCATTGCCCCGCGCCGGTTTCGGTAGTCAGCCGCTTTATGCCGAATTCCCTGTTGTAATAAGCCTGTGCCACGGCGGTATTGGGCTTATGACTGCCCGGGGGCGATACGCCCTCGTTTTTGTAGTAGATTCTCGCGGGAGTATCCAGGGCCTCCTCCAGCCGCGTGGCCCGGTATAACGGTGAAGGACGCCATTGGTAAAGTATTTCGAGGATACCTTCGGGTATTTCAACCCAGCGTTCCGTGCTGACTTCCTGCTCGATGAGATTCATGGGGAATACCGGGGCCAGCGCGTCGGGGCCTATGGGTTTACCGTCCTTACCTATGGGAGGGGCAAGAGGATGTGAAAGATCAGCCTGGATGTTGTACCAGTGCCGGGGAATTTCATCTTCGTTAAGAAGGATCTTTACCTGTCTGCTCATTATTCATTCTCCCTTCCGAAAAATGACCTTCTATCATCTATAGTTCTTATTTGCAAAAAATATCCCGTTGAAACAGGAACTGCTTGAGCCCTCAGACTTTAAGCCATCGGGTTTCGTAGGCGCCGAGCGGCACGTCTCCGGCGGATACGTTTTCGCTGTTGAGAATGTCCGGAACGGATCCGGCCCGGGTCCCGTGCAGACTGATGCTGAGGGGCGTTTTGCTTACGTTGGTTATCGCGATGATACTGCCGCGGCGTATCGCGAACAGGGACGGATGCAGGTCGAGTACCTGCTGTTCCGTGTTCGGGTGAAATGACGGCTCCGCCGTTCTCGTGCGCACGATATGAGCGATTGATTCGTAAACTCTCGAAGCTGAGGACCCCGGTTCGCGAAGAAGCCGGTGCAATTCGTCCGCGCCGTACTTCCTTCGGTTTATGGAACGGTTGGAACCGGTCCGTTTTACCCAGTCATGGGCGTTGGGGGTGGCGAAGACGCTGTGGAAATAAAGCGCCGGCATTCCCTGCAGGGCAAGCGCTATGGCCTGGGAAGCGAGGAAACGTTTGATGCTCGGGTTGTCGTCGGGATCGCCGGGATCGCGCATGGCGCTGAAATAGGAAACATTCAGTTCGTAGGGGCTGTCCGTGCCGTCCTTATGCTTTCTCGTGGAGACGAGCCCGCCCCTTTCCCGAATTTCAGAGATCATGTGCCGGATGTTTTCTTCGGGCACAATTCCCTCCAGCGGTCTTAATCCCACGCCGTCGTGGGAGGCGGTAAAATTGAAAAATGTCGTCAGTTCCGTCGGCGGGCGCACCCTTCCGGCCCATTCGCTCAGCACCCTGGCGTCGCCGTAGAGCAGTGAGTAAAGTACCAGAGGCGGGAGGGCAAACTGGTAAACCATGTGTGCTTCATTTGTACCGTCCCCGAAATAACTTACATTTTCTTCATGCGGCACGTTGGTTTCGGTCACCAGCAGGACCCCGGGAGCGCATTGTTCCAGGATTTCACGGATCAACTGTACTACGGCATGGGTTTCCGGAAGATGTATCGAACAGGTGCCGGCTTTCTTCCAGAGGTAGGCTATCGCGTCGAGCCTGATTATCCGCGCTCCCATTGAAACATAAAGCATCAGTATATCTATCATTTCCATCAAAACTTCGGGATTGCTGTAATCAAGATCGAGCTGATCCGCGCTGAAAGTTGTCCATACGTGCCTTGTGCCGCGGGACGTCTGCACGGGAGTCAGCAGGGGCAGGCTTCGAGGGCGGACCACTTCCGCAAGATCCGCGTCCTCGGGCATTTCGATAAAATAGTCACGGTATTTTTCATGCCCTTCGCGGTATGCCCGCGCCCATTGCCCCTGCGCGGAGACGTGGTTGAGCACCAGGTCCGCCATGAGGTGAAACGATTCCCCGATTTTTTTAATGTCTTTCCAGTCACCCAGTTCCGGATTTACCGAACGGTAGTCCATCACGGAAAAACCGTCGTCCGAGGAATAAGGCTGGAAAGGAAGAATATGGACAGTGTTGACTATGCCCGAGAGCCAGGCGTTAAGGAAACGGTTGAGGGAATGAAGATGGGTATGACCCGGCGACCGGACCGTGTCGCCGTAAGTAATAAGAACAACGTCCCGTTCACTCCATACGGGCCTGTGAACATCGGGGGCTTTATGATGCGCTTCCAGCAGGGAAACGAGCCGGGAAGCGATTTGCGGAGCCCGCTCCCCGTAAAGCAGTCCCAGTCTATCGCCGATGCTCTTTGTTATCGAAAGTGTCATACCTGCCGTTCCATTCCGGATGTTATAAGCCCTTGACTGCGGCGATTACAAGAGACTCTTACGCCCAAATAACGGTTTTTCTTACTTCCTCTATTGTCCGGGCCCCGCTCCGGGTCACGTTGTCGATTACCTTGCCTGCAGACCGGAACATGTCCGAAGTGACAATCCGGCTTTTCGACAGCGGGTCGTCCGTACCATTGCCGAAAACCGGCCGGTGTTCATCTTTGCCGTTACTTTCCCATATTGAAGCAACGCGCCGACGCCTTCTGAATCCGCCTTCCACGGAGAGGAAATATACCAGGTTCATGCGCCTGAAGGCGCCGGAAGACACTCCATTTTCGTCCCGGACCTGCCTGCGCGCCTGTTCAAACGTGTCGGCGTGCAGATTCGTGGCCAGGATATGGCCCGCTTCCGGCAGTCGGAAATACCGCCGCAGTGCTTCACCCCACAGATAGGCGTAATAGGGCCCGGAACCGATTTCATGGCAGATGAAACAGCGTCTCTGAGTGTCGGCCAGACCGCGTTCCACGGACTCGATACCGTCCGCCGGCAGAAGCGTGACACCGCAAGGAACGAAATTCAACAGTGCTCCCATAACGGTGGTTTTGCCCGCCCCTCCGGGCATCGCCCCGATCATGAAAGAACAGCCGTTCCCGATAGCTGCAAGGGAATAGGCGGCAATATCGCGGTTCAGGGTACCCGCCTCCATGAGGTCGACTATCGACAGCATCCGCCCGCCCCGCTGGTTACAGCGGTCTATTTCCGCGCAGTGATCTGTAATATCCCGATCCATTGCAGGGATGATATCACCGTATTTCTTCAGAATCAATTTAACGCGCGGGCGATGCGGGATGGGAGCAACCACGTCTTTCACGGATGTTCGCCGATCAGAGGATCGGTTCCTGCAGAAGAGGTGCGTAAGAGGCGAACCACTGTTCGCCGAAGGTCGGGACGGAGGACAGATAACGGACGACGGATGACAGAGGGCAGACGACAGACGACAGACGACGGACGGCAGACGACAGAGGGAGAGATTAAGATGGGGATTAAGATGTGGGGAGATAAAGATTATGATTAAGATTGGGATTAAGATGGGAGGGGAGGGACACCTAGTCCATACACTTAGTCGCAACACCTGCTCGTTTACGCTTACTCGACCCGCTTTGGCCGTAGTTGTTGAGCAAGAATCGATCAAGTTTGGCGGTTAAGTGTAACCGTCCGCCGCGGCCGCGGCGGAAAGGGTGGCGGTTAAGCGGGTCGATTAAGAGTGGGAGATAAAGATTATGATTAAGATTGGGATTAAGATGGGAGAATGGGCACCTAGTCTTTACACCTACTCCGTACACCTAGTCCCTATGCTTAGTCCATGGAAGGACCGACAATGTCTCTACTGCCCTGCTCCCATTGCATCGCGTCCGGCGGCGCAGAGGAGCTTCCAGTACGCCGCCAGCGATGCGGGCTGGTGCGTCACGCATTTCGCTTCCGAAGGATTCGCAAATCGGATCGCAAGCTTGCCGCTTCTGCAAGGCCCCGCCCTCCGAGCGTGTATACATATACCCGAGGAGGGCGGAAACGAAGCAGAAGCGGTGAGATCGCGGTTCGATTTGCGAACGAAATGCGTGACGCGGGGCTAGAGGGCACAAGCACAACCCAGAGAACCCGAATCCCTCCCGCGCTCCGGCTGCGTGGCGGGGGCTACACTCAGTGCCTACGTGCCCGTATCCATTACTGCCTTCAACTGCTCGTGTATGCGCCCGTTCGTGGCAAGGTACACAAGCCGGCCGTTACCCATTTCCCGGAGTAACTCTGCTTTCCCGCCGGCCCTTTCCAGGATCAGCGCGGCGGCGGCAATATCCCACACGAAGATCCCCGTCTCAAAATACCCGTCCCCCTGACCCCGCGCAATGCGGCACAAATCCAGCGCCGCCGATCCCACAATCCGCGCTTTCTGTGTATTGAACACCAGTTTTTCGAACAGCCCAAGCGGCCGCGAGCCGGTTTCCCTGCGGATGTCCATGCCAGTGTAAATCATGGCTTTCTCAATCGATGCGGTCCGGGAAACGGATATTGCCTTCCCGTTGCACAGCGCTTCGCCGTCCTCGGACGCCTCGTACAGTTCCCCGAGTTCGGGCGCGTAGACAGCCGCCGCCACGGTCCGGCCGTTCAATTCCGCGGCAACCGAACAGCACCAGATGGGAAGCCGGTGGAAGAAGTTGACCGTTCCGTCTATTGGATCAACAATCCAGCGGCAGGTTCCATCCGCGGCTTGTGCAGAGCTTCCGGGTTTGTCTTCTTCGCCGAGAATGGAATGATCCGGGAACCTGGAACGTATTACTTCAAGGACCCTTTCCTGGCACTCAACGTCGAGTTCCAGTTTCACGTCATGAGCCGCATCGAGAATGGTATCCTGCCTGCGGCCGGGGTTGTTCAAAGCATGGGTTCCGCCCGCCCGCGCGGCATCCTTCGCGCATTCCAGTAAATCGTTGATGTTCTCAGTCATAGTGACCATATGTTTCTACGCGATGCATCGGCGGCCAAAATGTGAAGTTATTTTTGCGTGGGCCCTTAGTCAAGCTATTAGTTTTTGCGGGTGAGACACCCGCTGCTGCAACCGGACCTTCGCCGATCGGGGGATCGGCTCCTGCGAAAGCCCTGCGGGTGAGACACCCGCTACTACAACGCCGGAAGGTGTAGTAACGCGTGTCCTCACGCGTACATGTAGGAGGCGAACCATGTTCGCCGAAGGTCGGGACAGAGGGCGGATGACGGATGACGGACGACAGAGGGCGGATGACAGAGGACGGAGGGCAGACGAGAGAGGGAGAGATTAAGATTGCGATTAAGATTATGATTAAGATTGCGATTAAGATGGTAGAAGAGAAGATTGTTTTAGACAGGATCTACTGGATTTACAGGATCATAAGAACACTACCCACAACGTATCTCCTGCTCTGCTCCCCTTGCATCGCGTCCGGCGGCGCAGAGGAGCTTCCAGTCGCCGCCAGCGATGCGGGTTGGTGCGTCACGCATTCCGTTTCCGAAGGATTCGCAAATCGGATCGCAAGCTTGCCGCTTCTGCAAGGCCCCGGCCTCCGAGCGTGTATACATATACCCGAGGAGGGCGGAAACGAAGCAGAAGCGGTGAGATCGCGGTTCGATTTGCGAACGAAATGCGTGACGCGGGGCTGGACGCCCTACTTAGCGGCTACGGGTTCCTTTTCCCCTTCGCTGAACTTCATGGAGACAATATCGGATATACCTTCCTCCGACATTGTCACCCCGTAAATCACGTGGGCGGCGGCTATGGTTTTGCGGTTGTGTGTGATAACCACGAACTGCGACTGGTCAAGGAATCCCTCAAGCACTTTCACGAATCTGCCGATGTTCGACTCGTCAAGGGCGGCGTCAAGCTCGTCCAGAAGGCAGAAGGGACTGGGTTTGATCATGTATATCGCGAACAGGAGCGCAACGGCTGTCAGGGTCCGCTCGCCGCCGGACAGCAACGAGATATTCTGAAGGCGTTTTCCCGGCGGCCTTGCGATAATTTCTATGCCGGATTCCAGTATGTCTTCTTCGTCCACCAGAACGAGTTTCGCCGACCCTCCGTCGAAAAGTTTTTTGAACATGTCGGAGAAGTTGCTGTTCACCTGGGCGAAAGTCGATTCGAACATTTCGGACGTGGTCCGGTTGATTTTCCGGATCATATTGAGAAGCTGGTCTTTTGATTTTACCAGGTCGTCCTGCTCTTGCGTCAGGAAGGAATACCGTTCCTGCAGTTCCTCGTGTTCATCTATGGCTACCAGGTTCACCGGGCCCATGGCTTCGAGCTTTGTGCGGAGCTCGGCAATCGAGGTTTCCAGCGACTCCATGTCGGGTTTGCCGTTTTCCCACTCGGGTTCCGGTTCCTGTTCTATCTGCACTTCGCCGATTGAGTAGTCGGAGCCGACCCTGTCGATGATGTTCTGTCTTTTTATCTGCTGTTCGTTCTGTTTAAGCGCGATTTCAGACTTGCCGCTGCGTATGGTTTCCAGTTCGTCTCTCTTTGCCGCGAGCTGTTGTTCTTTTTCGGCGAGCCGGGCGGCCCGTTCCCTGCGGGCGACCCTCAATTGTTCAGCGCGTTCGTTTTCATGCCGCACATTCTGTTCAAGAGGCTGGATCCTGCTCTCGGCTTCGGTTATTTCCTTCTGGAGAGATTCTATGTTCGACTTGTACGATTCGATGCCTTCGGAACGGTTGGCTACCAGGGTCTCAAGCTGTTCCAGGTGGTTCCTGCTGGACTCACGGCGATTTTCCAAACTTTCGAGTTCGTGCCGCAGTTCGGTGAATTTGACGCGCCGATCGGTTAACTCCGTCTGCATGGACTCGCGGCGGTCTTCCATTTCGTTCAGCTCGGATACCGCGGATTCTATATCCGCGCTGATTTTCCGGTGACGCGCGCGGTTTTCCTCTATACTGCCGGACAAAGCCCTGTCGGATTCCTTTTCCTGTTCGGCGGCTATGCTCTCCAGTTCCCACGTGACGGTTTCCAGGCGCTCGGATACCCGATCGGCCTCGTGAGCCACGTGGCGGCTTTCCCCTTCCTGTACGGCGAGAGCGTGCTTCTTTTCGTCAAGCGATGAAACAGCTTCGGCAAGAGCTTCTGCAAGAGGGGTCTGTCTTTCGGCGAGAGATTTAATCGCGCTTTCCGTGTTCGAAATGCGGCTGTCCATCCCGGAAACTTCTTCCCGCAGTTCTTCCGGCGTTTCGGAAGGCGGTTGGGTCCACATCTCCGCCGTACCGTCGCTTCTCAGGACCATGCCGTCGAAGGTTACATAGGTTGTGCCGGCCGGAACGGGGAGAGACATATCACCCGGTTCTTCCACAACCACCACGTTGGCCGTTATCCTTCGTACAAGCGGTTCCACGGCGGTAGGACAACGAATATGGGCCCCCAGAGTTTCATTTCCGTTACTGCCCGCATTATCTACGCTTTCAATACTGATAAGCGCCGCGCCGTTTCCGTTTTTTCTGCCTTTCAGCTTTTGAAGCATATCCAGCACGGAAGCCTGATCTCTGACCACTACGGCGTCCAGCCAGCGCCGGAGTACGGATTCGGCGGCAGTGCGGTATTTGTCTTCAATT
>JAWODU010000043.1:0-6536 GCA_046483125.1 Kiritimatiellia bacterium | reverse complement strand
GCGGGGCCCGGGGTACTGCAACCGACCCCTTCCCCCTGCGTGTTGAATTCCGTTCGAAAACGGAATTCATCACGCGGTTCTCCGCATCGCGGGCGGCGTACTGGAGGTACTCGAGCGCCGTTTATCCGCGATGCAATGGAAGCAGAGCAGGAGAGACGTTGTGGGACACTCCTAATCGTAATCTTTATCTCCTCCTGTCTTAATCCCAATCTTAATCTCCCCTTCCGCCCTCCGTCATCCGTCCTCAGTCCTCCATCCTTCTCTTCTCCTGTATCACCTTGAACAATTCCCTCGCTTTACGCGCGTCTTCCGCCGGGAGATGAGGATGCTTGAGAACTTCGCGTACCTGTTCTTCGGCGGCGGCGTACTGCCCGGTCCGGACCATTATAGTGGCGGCGTTCAGCCTTATCTGCGGCGCGCCGTATCGCCTGCGATCCATCATTTTCAGCGCGCGGGCGCTCGCCTCCGCGGCTTCGGAGTGTCTTCCGCTTTTGAGGTAAACAACCGCCGCAGTATCCATGACCTCGGGCAGATTCCCGCCCAGTTTTTTCAGCTCCGGCAGTAACTCTATAGCCCGGTCCAATCCTTCTTCCATATCCCCCGACAACAGATAAACCAGGTTGTTCAGCACGCTGATGTTTTCCGGGTACATATCGTAAGCTGTTTCGAGTATCCTCAGCGCTTTCTTCCGGGCCCCGGCCAGGCGCGCTGACTCGGCGGCCACGAGAAGCGAGCCCACCCTCACGCCCTCGAAATCTTTCCTGACCAGCGGATCCAGCAGATCCCAGGCCCGCGCCGAATCGCCGCGCTGAAAATATGTCCTCGCCAGACTCTCGCTCCACTGCTTCTCTTCCGGGAACTGTTCCCTGAGATGTCTCAGCGCTTCGATCACGTCCCTGTCGGCGGTTCTGCCCCCGCCCTTTACTGCGACAATAACCCTGTAAAAAGCCGTAGGATTCATGGCAAAATCCGCGCCCTTGAGACTGCATTCCAACAGCCGCTTCTCGTCGCCCATCTCGGCCGCGCATTGAACCCCCAGCGCGTAAGCCGCCGGCAGTCCGTCGGCTCTTTGTATGGCGTCCTTCGCGGCGGCCGCGGCGGCTCCCGTCATTCCCTCCCGAAACAGGAAAGACCCGGCCCTCACCATCGTTGCCGCGGGGAATTTCCGCTCGGCCGCGGCGGACTCTATGGCCGACATGGCCCATTCCGCGTTCGCGCCGTTTTGTATTTTCGTAACCAGCAGGGCCAGCCATATTGCCGGGTCATCGGGGCACGCCTCGCGGGCCGCTTCGACTACACCCGGGTCTCCCTCGGTAAGAGAAATGAGCATCCGATAAAGTATGGGAGAACCGGGCAGGAGCCGCAGGGCTTCGCGCGTAACCGATTCCGCCTCGGCGAGATCGCCGCGCCGCCCCAGCAGAACAGCCAGCCGGTGCAGGGCCGCGGCCCGTTCCAGGCTGTCGCGGCCGGCCGAACGCCATTCCTTCGGCATGGAAGCGTCCTCGCCGCCGGCGCTCTCGTACCATTCGGCCTCCAGCGACCACAGTGTTTTAAGAAACGGCGAAGCCGATCCGGCGGCGCGGCGTTTTGATTCACGGACCCTCAGGCGCAGTTCCCTGCCGGAAGGCATCTCCGGCCACGTGCCGCTCACCGTCAGTTCCGCCGCCGGGAGAACAAGTTCGGCGCCTTCCGTGATTTCCTTGCTGTCCGTTTCAAGTCCGAACGCGCCGGCCAGTCTCCGCGCCTGCCGGATTCTGCCCGATTCCCTCAGCAGTCGCACTTTTCCCGGTATAACATCGGGGTTTTCCACCTGTTCAAGAAGGAACAACGCCCGGTGCGCGAATCCGAAAGCGTCCCATACCCCCGCCTCCGACACGGCAAGCTGGGGCACGTCGGGAAAATACTTTTCCGCGCGCTTTATGACTTCCAGCGCGCATATTCCAAGTTCGGTCTGCATCAGAACGTTCGCGAACATGAGTTCGGTATTGAGGTCGGGAGCCTCGCCGGCCGCGCGGTATTCCCGCAGTCTTTCATAGCATTTCTGCCATTCGCCCTGCATCTCGTGGAACCTGGCATGCTCAAGGATGATTTTGACCTTCATTTCCGGGTATTCTCCGGCCAGGCGGTCGAGCTCGGCGTGGGCCGCTCTGTACTTGCCGTTCATGGCAAGAAGCGACGGCATCGACGCGGCCATCCGGGCGCTCAGCGTACCGGCCTCGCGCCTGCCAGCCAGTTCTTCCAGCGCCTTCTTGAGATAAGCCCTGGCCGACTGCTTCCACGACCGGGCCCCCATTTCTCCGGCAAGCGGCACTTCGGCCCAGAAAGATCTGAACGGCTCGATATCCGCGGTTTCCCGGTAAAAGGATCTTAAATCCACCGTAACGTTTCCGCCGTCCGCGGGAAGACCGAGATTCCGGCGGGTAAAAGTAAACCATACGGCGCCGTATCTCGCCGGAGCTTCAAACAGCATGGGATCGCGCGGGTCCAGTTTTTCCAGTCTCCTGAACGCCAGCCACGCGAGGTCCGGCCTTGCCAGCCTGAAACTCCATTTCAGACAGGAAGCCGCCCTCGCCGGGTCGAGCCTGTTAAGGTTTTCCGTGAGAATCCGGGCAAACCTCTTTTCCCATCCGCCCGCGGGTTCACGAAGCGCCAGTCCGTAAAGACTCTGGAGAAACCTTGGGCTGGAAGGCCAGACGCTGAGCGCGCGATTCATCGCCTTCGAAGCGCCGGGAATATCGTTAACCTGGATATGCGCGTGCACGGCTATCAGCGCGGGAGCCAGATCCCTGTAGGGCGCCGCCCGATTGTCCGCACTGACAATCGCCTGCCATTGCCCTCTCGACGCGAGATAAGGGAAAAGCCTGCGCACGCGCTCGGCCATGAGATGCGATCTGCCCGCGATGACGGCGTTCTCCGCGGCCATGCCCGGCATGTCCCGGGTATAAGCGTATTCGGCCCTTAAAGCCGCCACAGCCGGTATCCCGCGGCGGCTTTCCGGCAGGCCGTCAACAAGGGCCATTGCCTCTTCCGGCCTGTCCGTTTTCATGAGACAGAGACTTTTCAAAACGGTTTCCTGGAGGTTCAAACCGTTCGGAAGCGAGTCAAAGCCTGACAGGGCCTGTTCAAACTTGCCCTGCAGAGCCGCGGCGCGCGCCTTGCGCGACATGAAATCCCTGCTGTCCGGCCGGATAGAGAGCGCGTATTCCGCCGCCCGCTCAGCGGCGGCGGGATTGCTTTCCAGCAATCCGTCCGCCGTTTTACCTATCATGCGAAGGCGGTGCGCGGGCCTGTGCTTATAGAAAGCGTAAACGGCCGCGGTAATTATCAATACGGCCGCGGTAACCGGCCAGAACCAGCGCAGTATCAGGCGCCATACCGGCGGAAGAATCGTGGCCTTTTCGCGCGGTTCCCTTTCGCCCCGTTCTTCCTGACGTTTGAGTTCCTCCCGTCTTGACACGCGGGCTTTCCACCATGCCAACTCGATCTGTACAACCAGAATGGTAAGGAGCAGGAAAAAACCCGACGTGTTGTGGAGAAATTCTTCACTCCACTCCGGCGGCTTGCGCCACGCCCAGAGGACCATGAACGATATCCGCAGAATGTTGAAAAAAAGGACCTGCGCCAGCCCCAGTACCAGGAAAGCCAGTGTCTGGCGCAGTCTCAGCCGCAGAAACATCGCCGTACCGAGAGTGCAGAGCATTACGGTAACCGCCGTGCGCATTCCACTGCACGCCTGCGGGACATCGAAGGCGCGCATTCCCGTGCGCAGGATCATGCCGTCGGCCCATACCGGCATGTTGCGGCAGTGGAGAAGCCATTCGGATCCCTGAACGGAAAGGGCCTGCATGGCGAACTGAAACCTTGCGAATAACTGTCCGGGAAGCGGATGCACCCAGTACACGAGGAAAAGGGAAAGAAGGATATCCCTTCTGTACGAGGCGGGAAGCGCCCAGCGCAGGGCTGAATAGATTAAAATAAGCAGTCCCAGCCACTCGAACTGATGCACCTCAAACACCAGTCCCGAAACAACGGCGAGAGCCCCGAGGCAGGCGGTTGCCGCGGCGGCCCACGGCGGCAGTTTCTTTGCCGGTGTCTCGGGCTGTCCCGGGTATCTCTTGCCGCGAAGCAGGATTGCCAGGGCAAAAGCAAGGCCCAGTATCAGCCTTATTTTTCCTTCCTGGATGGTGGATATCCAGGCGTAGTTGAGCGCAAGCCATGTGGCGAAGATGGCCGTTGTCGCAATGAGTATCAGTTTGCGCATGGGTATGAGTTACAGTTTACAGGTTACAGGGTTACAGGTTAGCTCAGTTTGTGCCCTCCTCCCGGCGTCGCGCAGGCGGGGGTGGGAGGGGTTCGGGTTGTCTGGGCTCCGTGTGTGCCCTGTAGCCCCGCGTCACGCATTTCGTTCGCAAATCGAACCGCGATCTCACCGCTTCTGCTTCGTTTCCGCGGGCTTCGCGTATACGAATACAGCTCAGCCCGCGGGGCCTTGCAGAAGCGGCAAGCTTGCGATCCGATTTGCGAATCCTTCGGAAGCGAAATGCGTGACGCAACAGCCCGCATCGCTGGCGGCGTACTGGAGGTTTTGTAGCGCCGCTTATCCGCGATGCAATGGGAGCAAAGCAGTAGATACGTTGTGGGACACTCCTAATCGTAATCTTTCTCCCCTCTCATCTTAATCCTAATCTTAATCTCTCCCTCTGTCCTCTGTCCTCTGTCCTCCGTCATCTGCCCTCCGTTCCGACCTTCGGCGAACATCCGTGCAATCCGTGGTTGCTCCCCTCTTCTACTCTTTCACCAACAACGAACCTCTAACCTGGATTATTCGCGAGACGCGAACAAACGGGGTAAGCCACGTTTGCAAACCGTGAAAACGGTTTGCATCACGTCAGGCTAAAACGCATGCGTATATGTAAATGTCGCTGAAAATATATCCCGTGTGTAACTCAAATTCTCAGAGTCGCTGTCTCTTTCTATATGCTGAAAGTAAGTCGAGAATGACACGTTTTCCAGAAGCGCGAAAGATGTCCCCAGACGGCTTACCCAGGTGGCATAGTCGTATTTCCATTCCTCATCTATATCGCCCGCCGTGTAGGTGCCGCTGTTCAGGCGCAGGGTATAGCTCGTGTTGAAATCCAGGGTTATACCGCGCGCGATCGGATGCGACGTGTTCAGGCCCGCTGACCAGTTGCTGAATTCATTGATATCCGTCCTGCTGGGATCGACGGTGATATAGCGGGAGTAAAAACCCGCCTCTGAAAACCTGCCCCGCCAGTCGAGGCGGTAATTCCACGTGTCCGCGATTTCATAAGCGGACCTGAAACCCTGCCTTCGGGTCCTGCCGTATGACAACCCGTGCCGCAGCGCTGGTGACAGCTCGGTTTCCACCGACAGCGAACCCACAGCCGTGCTGTCCCCTGTTTCCCGTGAGTCTCCCCCCGGCGAAGACACCGAAGAGATATTGTAGCCGGCCGACGCAGAACCCGTTGTTCTGGACGTCAGGCGGGCGTCAGCCGAAACGGTGTACGACTGGTCCGAAGAATCCGCCCTGTTTGTGACAGCATACATATTCTGCCGGAAACCGGCCTCAGCTCCGCAAATGAGAAAATCCGACAGCTTGTGCTGGTAACCGGCACTTTCAGTGTACGTAAAGCGCTCCTGGTCATCAAACTCTTTCTCCTTCGGAATCAGGTCGTTTCTGGCCGCCCTGAACACGGCGTTCCCCCGGGGATTTACCATCCAGTCTACGTTCAATCCGACCGTATTATCAAGTCTTTCGTACTTCGCGCCGCCGTATTCGTCGGTAATACCCCTGGTGTCCACGTAATCCGTGTGGTAGAAGACGTTATCGTAGAGAGTTCCCCGGACGGTTCTGGCGGGACGGAACTCCGTGGACAGACTGCCGGTTATCCCTTCTTCCGCCAGGTCCACGTTCAGTTCATTTTCCTGCGTATCGTTGGGAAAATACGAATAGGATACGCCCACTGACACGTCAAGATCGGCGTTATCGGTGAGAATGATATAGTTCCGAAAATTCAACCTTGAGACGATTGGAAACTCGCTCCCGTCCTCCTTGATTACGCCGCGGTCGTTTCCGTAGAGAAAGTCCGTCCCCCTTCCCCGGCTTCGCGTGTACCGGTAGCCCGCGGACTGGGAGAAGTCTATGTTGGAATAGAACGGCCCTATACGTACCGTAGCGTATTCCGGCGGCTCTATTTTCCGGTGGTTCGAAAACCGCAGTGTCTGCGCGCCCGCGCCCGCCGCCAGTGCAAAGAAAACCGCCAATAACGCGCCCGTCCGTCCGCTGCGGCGGAGCGCGGAGCACGGGAGGGGTTCGGGTTGTCTGGGATCCGTGTGTGCCCTGTAGCCCCGCGTCACGCATTTCGTTCGCAAATCGAACCGCGATCTCACCGCTTCTGCTTCGTTTCCGCGGGCTGAGCGTATACGAATACAGCTCAGCCCGCGGGGCCCACGCCTACGGCGTGGCAAGCTTGCAGACTTGTCCCGCTGAAAGCGGGAAGCGGCAAGCTTGCGAT